>CALGIA010000042.1 GCA_937916005.1 uncultured Rhodospirillaceae bacterium | reverse complement strand
ATTTTGACATTCCTGCTATTGCAGAACTGGTTCATGGCGCTTGCCGCGACCGCACTCTATCCGATCCAGTTTTATATCATCCCAAAGCTGCAGCGCCGGGTGAACCAATTCGGTAAGGAACGCGTCCGGTTGGTGCGAAGCCTGTCCGATCGCATCGGCGAAAGTGTTTCCGGGGTCGAGGAAATTCATGCCCATGACACGTCGGCATTCGAATTGGCCCAATTTTCGGGCCGGCTTGGCGCCATTTATGATGTCCGGCTGAAGATTTACATCTGGAAATTCATAATAAAATTTCTCAACAACACCATAAATCAGCTTGGTCCGTTCTGTTTTTATTCGATCGGCGGCTATCTGGTGATCAAGGGCGAACTTGAAATCGGTACGTTGATGGCGGCGATCGCGGCCCATAAGGGTCTCGGCGGGCCGTGGAAGGAGTTGTTGAACTACTATCAACGTCAAGCCGATGCGCGCATCAAATTCGAACAGGTGATGGAACAGTTCGAGCCTGCCGGGATGATGGATGAAGAGTTGCAATCCGCTGAGCCCGACCCCGATCAAACATTACTGGGCGATATCATTGGCGCGAATGTAACTCTCCAGGACGATACGGGTACGGTTCTGGTCGATGGCGCGACCTTTGCCTTTCCCGGGACCGGCCATATCGCGATAACCGGGACCAGCGGCAGCGGCAAGGGGGACCTCGCGCGGCTTTTGGCCCGGCTGATAATTCCCAGTTCCGGCAATATTACCGTCGCCGGTGGGCGATTGTCCGGCCTGCCCCAGTCGGTAACCGGCCGGCGCATCGGCTATGTCGGCTCCAGCGCCCATATGTTTTCGACCAGCGTGCGCGACAACCTGCTCTATGGCCTCAAGCACAGGCCAATGGCGCCCGCGGAATATGATGACGACGAGAAGAAAATCATGGTTGCCAGGGCGCATGAAGCGAGGGTTTCGGGTAATTCGACCGACGATCCCGCCGCCAACTGGATCGATTACCAGGCCGCGGGTGTTGAGGGCGAGGGGGACCTGACACAACGCGCCGTCGACGTGCTTCGTCTGGTCGATATGGAAGGCGATATCTATGATATGGGGCTGCGGGCCATTGTCGACCCGGCAAGCCGGGCAAACCTGACCCAGCGCGTTCTGGAAGCCCGCGCCGCCTTGCGTGACCGGCTTACCGATCCAGAAATTGCGGCGCTGGTGGAGACATTTGACGCCGGGCGTTACAATGACAATGCGACACTGGGCGAAAATCTTCTGTTCGGCGCGCCCGTTGGCGGCGCTTTCGATATCAATCGCCTGGCGGAAAATAACTATGTTCTGCAGGTTCTTGATCAGACAAAGCTGACAGACGATCTTCTCGACGCCGCGCTGCAGGTTGCTTCGCTGATGGTCGAGCTTTTCGCCGATCTGCCGCCCGGACACGAGTTTTTCGAACAATACAGCTTCATCAGTTCCGATGAGTTGCCGGAATTCCAGGCCCTGCTCAGCCGCATCGGGCGCGACGGCATGGCGTCGTTACGGCCCGAAGAGCGGAATACATTGCTGTCCCTGCCGTTCAAGGTTTCCCCGGCGCGTCATCGCCTCGGTGTCATTTCCGATGACATAAAATCCCGTGTTCTTGAGGCGCGCCGCATATTCGCCGAAGGGCTGCCAACCGAATTGACCGATTCGATAGAATTTTTCAATGCCGAAAAATACATCAGCGCGGCCAGTCTCCAGGATAATATCCTGTTCGGAAAGCTGGCTTACGGTCAGGCGCGCGGCGCGGAACGCGTCGGCGTCCTGATTGCCGAGGTCATCGATTCGCTGGGATTGCGCGCGGAAGTGCTGGAAGCCGGGCTCGATTTCCAGGTTGGTATCGGAGGCTCGCGGCTTTCGGGCGGTCAACGTCAGAAAATGGCCATTGCGCGGGCGATCATCAGGCAGCCTGAAATCCTTATTCTTAACGAAGCGACCGCGGGGCTCGATCCGGCAAGCGAGGTGTCCGTGATGGACTCAATTTTCAAGGAATTCGAGGGGCGCGGCATTATTTGGGTCGTCGGACGGGCCGGCATGGCGCGGCGGTTCGATCGCGTTCTGGTCATGCGGGGCGGCAAGGTGGTTGAACAGGGCACATTTGAAGAATTGGACGTTGAAGGACGGGCCCTGCGGGAATTGATGGACGCGGAGTGATGCTAGGAGTACAAAAAATGGGCTGGAGGATCATGCATTGAGCCTGAACGAAGAAGTTGATCTTCTGCGGAAAATACCGCTGTTCGCAAAGATCGATCCATCGAAACTAAAGCTGCTCGCCTTTACCAGCGAGCGGCTGACCTATGGCGCTGGGCAGGAACTGTTCCACCAGGGCGATGTGGGCGATAAAGCCTATATTATTATTGACGGCGAAGCGGATGTTCTGGTTGATACGCCTTCCGGCGAACTTGCCGTCGCGAAATTGAAACAGAATGACCTGGTTGGCGAAATTGCCATTCTTATAAACGTGCCGCGGACTGCAACGGTTCGCGCAGGATCAGAATTGACAACCCTTGCGATTTCCAAGGACCAGTTTTTCCGCATGATTGGAGAATTTCCCGATATGGCCGTTGAAATAATGCGAGAGCTCGCTCATCGGCTTGAGCGCACCACCAACCAGCTCCAGACAGCCTTGAGCAAATCCTGAAAGAACCATATGCCCAGTAAGGCGGGCCCCTGCCCGTGAGTCGTCTTGATTCCTTTATTCGCCGCGTGACCGCCCAGCGGGAATGCCTCAACCTCGCCGCACGCCTGATCGACGATGTCCCGGGGCCCGTGCTCGAACTTGGGCTCGGCAACGGGCGGACCTATGATCATCTCCGGAAATTGTTTCCCCAGCGGGAAATTTTCGTTTTTGACCGGCAGGTGGCGGCCCATCCGGAATGCATCCCCGACGATGCCCACATGGTCCTCGGCGATATTGCTGAAACACTGCCCCTGGGCCGGAATCGTCTCAAAGCACCCGCCGCCCTGGCCCATTGTGATCTTGGCACTGGGGTTAAGGCGGACAATGAGGCACTCGCCGATTTTATCGGACCTCGCCTCGCACCGCTGATGGCGCCCGGCGGGCTGGTTGTCAGCGATCAGGAATACCATGTGGACGGCTGGATCAGCCTCGATCTGCCGGATGGCGTTCAGCCCGGTCGTTATCATATTTACCGGGTCGGAGCGTCTTAAAGGGCGATCTCAACCGTTACCGGAATGTGATCCGAGGGCTGTTTCCAACCGCGGGCGTCGCGCAGCAATTCAATTCCCAATAGAGCCGATTTAAGCGCCGGCGTAACCCAGATATGGTCGAGCCGCCTGCCCCGGTCGCTTCCCGGCCAGGTTCGGTTACGATAGCTCCACCAGCTGTAAAGTTGTTCGGGTTCCGGAATGAAATGGCGAACAGCATCGACCCAATCCTGAACGTCCATCAGACTGTCAAGATGCTCCACTTCCACCGGTGTATGGCTGACAGCCTTCACTAATTGCTTGTGGGACCAGACATCCGCTTCGCGCGGGGCGATATTCAGATCCCCCACCAGGATTTGTTTGCCGGGCTTATGGTTCGCAAACCACGAAGTCATTTCGGTTATGAAACGAAGTTTGTGGGCAAATTTGTCGTTTTCTACAGGATCCGGGATATCACCGCCGGCTGGGACATAAAAATTATGCAGCTCGACGCCGCCCGGCAATATGCCGACAACATGACGCTGGTCGACCTTGCCGCACCAATCCTGGCTATCGCCTTCCTCAAGGGGGGTGCGGGACAGAATGGCGACCCCGTTATAGCTCTTGAAACCCCGTACAAGTTGATGGGGAAAGCCCAGCGCCGCAATTTCATCAGCCGGAAAATCGGCGTTTTGCGCTTTGATTTCCTGTAGGCAAATCACATCGCACCGGGTTTCCTCGATCACTCGCGCCAGCTGTTCCAGACGAAGCCGGACAGAATTTATGTTCCATGTGGTAATACGCACGGTGATTCAGGTTTCTCCATAGGAATTGAGCCGCGCTGCGCGCCGGTCGCGGGCAGCATCACCGAAACAACGAAACAGCGCGCTGGCAAGATCATGTTCATCGAAGCGCCATTCAGCGTGCCACTGCACGCCAATGGCAAATGTCTTGGCGTCAACCACGCGGATGGCTTCAATAATACCATCGGGCGCCACGGCTTCCACTGCAAGCCCTTCGGCGAGGCGGTCAATTCCCTGCCCATGAGCGGAATTCACTCTCACCTCGACCGTATCGACCAGGGTTGCCAACATTCCATACGGATCCAATGAAATGGTATGTTTAAGCCCAAATTTGACGTCCATATCGCCGTCTTTCGGCATCCGATGGTCCAGTTTTCCCTCAACCAAATGAATCCGGTAGTGTAGCGATCCGCCAAGCGCAACGTTGATTTCCTGCAATCCCCGGCAAACCCCAAAAATCGGCACGCCCAATTCCAGACAGGCGCCAATCAGTGGCAAGGTGGTGGCATCCCTGGCCGGGTCCCGAAATTCGTCATCGGGAAATGGCGGTCCGTCATAATGGTGGGGCTCGATATTGGGCCGTCCGCCCGGCAGGAACAGGCCGTCGAGCCGCGACGCCAGGGACTGCGCGTCATGGCCTTTACCCAGCACCGGGATCAAAAAAGGATCCGCACCGGCGCCAAATCGAACCGCCTGAATGTATCGGTCGCCAATACCATGGGCCGGTACGGAATGAGCCGGATTTTGGATCAACCCTGTGGCAATGCCCACCAAGGGCCGGGAAATAGAGCCGTCAAACGCCATGGATCATGGCTAACATGATCGCACGACCCCGGCAAGAGTCGTCGCATGGACCATAGCCCAAAAGATTAGACGGCCGAATTGTAGAAGCCAAATCAGCGATATTCATCGTGAGTCGGGAGTTTCAAAACGGTCCTGATCATATTCGAAAAATTTCTTATCAATTCGATGATTGTACTTGGCATTGATGAGGGAAACCTGTGTCTGAATACCCTGGGCATCGGTCACGATCCAGTTTTGCAGTTTCAGGGGCCGATCGGAAAAAGACATTACGAGCTTCCCTCCATCGGGTTCCTTGGTCCGCACCAGATGAACGCGGATCTGATCATCGCGCTTTTCAATTCGCGTGACCGTTACATCACCCGATAGCGCGATCCGCTCACGTACCAGAATCCCAGCCGGTGTGGAACTCAGCGGAACCTGCGAAATTTCCTCCAACTCCGTATCGATGAAGGCCAGCCAATATCCGTTGGCGTAGATCTGCACAGTTGCGGGCGGCCGATAATCAAGCCGCAATTGCTTCGGCTTTTGCAGGTAAAGCTTGCCTTCGGCCACACGCCCGCCGCTTGAAATCTGTAAAAATCCCGCCTCAATAGAGCGGACACTGTTTAAATAAGCCTCGATACGGGAAATTTCGGCAGGTTTATCGATTACGGGATTGGTTTTCGCCGCTAACAGGGACGAATCGCCAACCAAAGCCCCCAAAACACCGAATAAAACAGTGAAAACCTGTCTGAAGGACACTATCTTTCCCGTCATCTGTAGCAAATACTTATGTTCGGGCTATTATGGAACCCGAATGTGGCCCTAATGTGCCCGATCATCGATATCCCGGGCGAGGACTTCCCGCTTACCCACATGGTTGGCGGCGCTGACCACACCCTCACTCTCCATGCGTTCGACAATGCGCGCCGCCCGATTATAACCGATCTGCAAATGCCGCTGCACGAAGCTGGTTGATGCCTTGCGTTCCCTGCAAACCAGGGCAACGGCCTGATCGTATAGTTCGTCGACATTGTCGCCGCCGCCGCCGCCAAATACACCCGCCGGTATTCCGTCCTGGATGTCGCCCTCGGTAATGGCGTCGATGAATTCCGGCTCGCCCTGACTCTTCAGGAAGCTGACAACCTGTTCGACCTCGTCATCGGTAACGAAAGGCCCATGGACGCGGGTAATCCGCCCGCCACCGGCCATGTAAAGCATATCGCCGTCGCCCAATAGCTGTTCCGCGCCGCCCTCGCCTAAAATAGTGCGGCTGTCGATCTTGGATGTGACCTGAAAGCTGACCCGGGTAGGGAAGTTGGCCTTAATCGTGCCGGTAATGACATCGACCGACGGCCGCTGGGTGGCCATCAAAATATGGATCCCGGCCGCCCGGGCCATCTGGGCGAGCCGCTGTACCGAGGCTTCCACATCCTTGCCCGCTATCAGCATCAGATCGGCCATCTCGTCCACCACCACGACGATAAACGGCAGGGGCTCCAGACCGAGCTCCTGTTCTTCATATACCGGATGGCCGGAATCACGGTCGAAACCGGTCTGAACCGTGCGGGTCAGGGTTTCTCCCTGGCGCCGTGCTTCGGCAAGCCGGGCGTTATAGCCGGCAATATTACGAACCCCGAGATTGGACATGGAGCGGTATCTGTCCTCCATTTCCCGCACCGCCCAACGCAGCGCGACAACGGCTTTTTTGGGGTCGGTCACAACCGGCGACAGAAGATGGGGAATTCCGTCATACACTGAGAGTTCCAGCATCTTGGGGTCGATCATTATCAATCGGCATTGTTCCGGCGTCAGCCGGTACAGCAAAGACAGGATCATGGTGTTGATGGCGACCGATTTCCCGGACCCGGTGGTGCCTGCAATCAACAGATGGGGCATGCGTGCGAGATCGACCAGCACCGGCGCCCCGCCGATGTCTTTGCCGAGCGCCAGGGTCAATTGGCCGGCGGTTCGTTCATAGGCCGCCGAAGACAGCAGCTCGCGCAGGGAAACAATTTCACGCCGGACATTGGGAAGCTCAATTCCGATCACATTCCGGCCGGGAATAACGGCAACCCGCACCGACACCGCGCTCATGGATCGCGCGATATCATCGGCAAGTCCAATCACGCGAGACGATTTGGTCCCCGGCGCAGGCTCAAGCTCATAAAGGGTAACAACCGGACCCGGCCGAACCTTTACGATCTGTCCGCGCACTCCAAAATCATCAAGCACGGTTTCCAGCAACCGGGCATTCTGTTCCAAGGAATCTTTATCGGGAATTTCATCCGACACAGCCTTGGGCGTTGGATTAAGAATATCAAGCGGCGGAAGGTTCCGATCTTTCCCCGGCTCAAGGGCCAGCCGGGCCTGACGGTCCGCGGCTTCGCGCTTCCCCGTTGTTGGCCGTTTAGTTCGCGGCGCAACAATAGGGTTGTCCGCGTGGTTCGCGCTCGCAACGCGTGGCGTGCGGCTGAATTGGTCAACCGGCCTGGCAATTTCAATTTCATCGTCAGACTCTCGATCGTCATCGAAATGGGGTTCAATTCTCAAACGGCCACGCGACAGCATGGCCTTGCCGCGCTTGAGGATTTCCCCGCTCACGCCAGCCGCTTTTCGCCCCATATGGATCGATTGCCGTCCGCGGAAGACGAGCTTGCGCGCCGAGGCGGTAAACCCTCCACCCAATCCGCGCCATTCGTCGGCACTGAGGCCCATTGCCATAACGGCGGCCACTGCGGAACCGGCTGCGGCAATCCCACCGATTACGCCCGCAGTCATGTTTATTCCCGCAAAAAGAACCGACAAATCGGCCAGTAAAATGTCACCGGTCACGCCGCCGAGACCCGCGCCGAGCGGCCAGCCGGTCGATTTGGGCAGGGCGCTCAGCCCGATCGTGGCCAGCAACAGCGCCAACGGAACCGCTGTAATGCGCAGCCAGACACGACCAAGCCCCCGATGGGCCAGCAGTCGCCATGCCCATGCGGCAAACACCGGCACAACAAGCCACGACGCCAAACCCATGGACTGGATCATAAGATCAGCGGTCCAGGCGCCGGGCATTCCCATCAAATTTTGCGGGATTGCGCGGACAGCCGTATTGATTGAAGGGTCGCTGGGATCGTAGGTGGCGAGTGCCGCAAACAGCCCGATTGCGCTCAACCCGGACCCAAGCCCGGCGATTTCGCCGATCCGACGCCGTGCGAACTGTCCCGCTCCCGGCGGCAGGAACGAAAATTTTTGGGTCAGGTTGCGCGTCGGACTGGTCATCACTTTGATTCCATTGGATTCCTATTTAGAGAGTCTTCGCAAGCCGTTCAAGGGCCAGATCAGTAATTTCCAGATCATGCACCAACGCGCAGCGGATATAGGCGTTCCCGGGATTGTGCCCATTCTGGTCGGTACGCGCCAGATAAGCGCCAGGAATTACCCGGATCGCGGCGTCGCGCCATAGGGTTTTGGCCGCCTCTTCGCCGTCGCCCACATCCAGCCACAGGTAAAACCCGCCGGGAGCACGGTAAAAACCAAGCCTGCCATCGAGGCGTTTTTTTGCGATGTCAAATTTTTGCCGATAAAGTTCCCGGCTTTGTTCGACGTGGGATTCGTCGCGCCACAAAGCCGCGGCGGCGGCCAAAAGCGGCAATGGAGGCGGCGCGCCGCCATAATCTCGCAACCGGCTGAATTTTTGAATCAAGCGGGCATCGCCCGCGACAAATCCGACTCGAAGCCCGGGCGCGCTGGATCGTTTGGACAGTGAATTGAAAATGGCGACGTTTTCCAGGCTGCCGCCCAAGGACGCGCAGGCCTCGGCTGCGCCGGGTGGCGGCGCGACGCCGCGGTCATAAATTTCGCTGTAACATTCATCCGACACCAGCAGGAAATCATGGCGACGGGCGAGTTCGATCATGGATTTCAGAGTTTCCAGATCGGCAATGACCCCCTGTGGGTTGGCGGGGCTGCAGTAATAGGCCAGCGCCGTACGCTCCAGAATATCGGGCGTCACGGCGGACAGATCCGGCAAAAATCCGGTTTCCGGCCCGGCGGGTAAAAACACCGGTTCCGCTCCGGACAGCACGGCCGCGCCCGCATAGACCTGGTAAAATGGATTCGGCATCAGTACCACGGGGCGCTTGCCCGCGATATTTTCGGGAACCGCCGCCAGGGCGATCAGAAACAATGCTTCGCGGGTCCCGGACACCGGTACAATGTTCTGGTCGCCGATCATGCCGTCGGGCAGATTATAGCGGCTGGTCAGCCACGCCGCGATCGCCGCGCGCGCATCCAGTGTGCCTGTCATGGGCGGGTACTTGCCCCATAGCGCGGCATTCGCCTCCACCGTCGTTCTGATCAGATCCGGCGTCGGGTGTTGCGGTTCGCCCAGCGCGAGCGAAATCGGCTCGATCCCGGCGGCAGGCTCGATCGGTCCCAGCAGGGCCCGGAGTCGGTCAAACGGGTAGTCACCGATCCGTTCTAAGCGGTCATTGAACATGCAAATCCATTGTGCGGTAGACTGCCCTTGCGACGGCGGACAGGATCAAACCATTGGGACAAAACATAAACAGAGTCTAACCGCAAGCATGTAATCGGCACAAGTCGACCCTTGGCTGACCCACGGTGGATGATCCATCAGGATCAAGGGCAAAACAAGGGCCGGGAAGTTGCAACTCCCCGGCCCTTGCTGTCTTCATTCACCGCAATTTAAGGAACGGTTTCTCCATGCAGCACCAGATCCAGACCCTCTCGTTCGGTCTGTTCATCCGTGCGTAGCCCGATCACGGCGTCGATCACCTTGAGCAGGATAAAGGTCGCGATCCCGCTATAGACCAGGGTGACCGAAACGCCATATAGCTGCAGCCAGACCTGTCCGGCATTGCCTTCCAGCATTCCGGAGGTGCCGCCAATGGCCTTGACGGCAAAGACGCCTGTCAGGATGGCCCCGGTGATGCCGCCCAGCCCATGGACCGCGAAAACGTCGAGAGAATCGTCGAACCCGAGCTTGGGTTTCAACCAGGTCGCGCCCCAGAAACAAACGGTCCCGGCAATGATGCCAATGAACAGCGAGCCCATGGGATCGACGAATCCGGCAGCGGGGGTAACCGCCACCAGACCCGCCACTGCACCCGACACAATGCCCAGTACGGTAGGTTTCTTGTGGGTCATCCACTCGCAGCACATCCAGGCCAGCGCGGCCCCGGCGGTTGCGATCTGCGTCACCAGCATGGCCATGCCGGCGGTGCCGTTGGCGGCGACGGCGGACCCGGCATTGAAGCCGAACCAGCCAACCCACAGCAGTGATCCGCCAATGACGGTCAGGACCAGATTGTGCGGCGCGATGACTTCCTTGCCGTATCCAACGCGCTTGCCGATTACCAGTGCGGCGACCAGTGCGGCGATGCCCGAATTGATGTGAACCACCGTCCCGCCGGCAAAATCAAGCACGCCGGCTTTGCCGAGGAAGCCGCCGCCCCAGACCGAATAGCAGATCGGCGCGTAGACGACCAGCGACCACAATCCGACGAACCACAGCATGGCGGAAAACTTCATCCGCTCCGCGAACGCACCGGTGATCAATGCCGGCGTAATGATCGCGAAGGTCATTTGGAATGTAATAAAGACGGATTCCGGAATGGTTCCGCTCAGATCGTCGACCTTAAGACCGGACAGGAACATCTTGCCAAGCCCGCCGACGAACGACCCACCCGCGGTAAAGGCCAGGCTATAGCCGGCCACCATCCACAGCACCGAAATCAGACAGCAAATTGCAAAACTCTGCATCAGGGTGGTCAGGATGTTTTTCTTGCGTACCATGCCGCCGTAAAACAAGGCGATACCCGGAATAGTCATCAGCAGCACGATTGCGGTGGACGTCAGCATCCAGGCGGTATCGCCCGAATCAAGTTTCGGCGGGGCGTCCGCCGCGAAGGCGATTGCCGGCGTCATCACCGCCGCGAATGCCGCCATTGGGGCCGCAATTCGGGCCGCCATCACCGAGGCGGCATATCTTGTTTTCATTATTTTCATCGAATTTCTCCTATAGAGCTTCTTCGTCTGTTTCGCCGGTCCGGATCCGCACCGCCTTGGTGATCTCGGAAACGAAAATCTTGCCGTCGCCAATTTCGCCGGTCTCGGCGGCGCTGCGGATCGTCTCCACGGCAGTATCGGCGATATCATCGGACACGGCGGCCTGGATCATGACCTTCGGGATGAAGGACACGCTGTATTCCGCGCCGCGATAGATTTCCGTGTGCCCTTTTTGCCGCCCGAACCCCTTGACCTCGCTGACCGTCATGCCCTGGACACCGATTCCGGTCAGGGCTTCGCGGGTTTCATCCAGCTTGAAGGGCTTGATAATTGCAGTAATCAGTTTCATGGCCTCTTACTCCTTGATCGTGGCATCGTGGGTTCAGAACGACCGCGAAACAGTGAATAGAACGGCCTCGGTCGCACCGTCCGGATTGCCTGCGATGTTGGTATCGGTATAGGTGAGGTTCAGATCGAACCCGACCAGATTGACGGTTCCGCCAAAGGCCCATTCCGTGTAGTCGGGCTGGCCGAAGACGTCGTTCTTGTCGATCCATTGACGGGCAAGGCTGCCGGACAGGGTCAGATAATTTCCAACCGGCACATCAACCGCGAGCTTGGGATAGTACGCATCCCCGCTGTCGCCAAAATTATTCGGCGAATAATTCAGACTGACGCTGGCCGAGGCGATGCCGAAATCATAGGACAGCGCGCCCGTTGCCTCGACGAAGTCGTAGTTCAGGCTGCTGTTGGCGCCGGGGTAAGTGTAATAGATAAATCCCGCGTTCCATCCGATGCCGGACTGGCCGAGTTCGCCTTTTATGCCGCCATAAAAGTCCATTTCAACGGTCGCGCCATCAACGCCGGCGCCTTCATTGAAATCCACATTGGATCCCCAGACGCCCAGGTATCCGGTGACGGCCTTGGAAAACCCGACTTCATAATCGAAGCCGCCCTGCAGGGCCGGCGCATCGTCGGTCTGGGACAGGCCGCGGAAATAATATTCACTGGTTATTGCCGCATTGGCCGAAAAGGCCCCCGGAAATTTATCCGCCTTCACCAACGGTTCCGCCGCCTGTAGCGTCGTCGATATTGCCAGCGCCAGTGCAGCCGTGGTTGCGGCGGTGGCGAGTAATTTTGATAGTTTCATGACACGTCCCCATAATAAAATCAGAGCGAAACCCCGGATCGCGTGATGCGTTCAACCGGCACCCTCCATAACCACATACGCAAGTTCCGTGCCAGATTCGGAATCACCCGCGAAATGACGATATTTCGACGCAATATCATTGGGTTATAGGTATCTTGGAAAATTCGATACGCGTGATGCGATGTAAAGACATGCCAATTATTTGGGCAATTTTCAAACTTGCCTAAAATATATTCACCAAAAATCAGGGCCAAGGGGTTTTGGGCTGGACAGCATTGCCGCCGTGACCCCATGTTAGGACCATGGTGACAATCGCGCCGGACCCCAAAAAACACCGTTGCGAAGTGCTGATCGTGGGCGGTGGACTGGTCGGGTCGACCCTTTGCGTTGCGCTTGCGGATGCCGGGGTGTCGACCATTATCGTCGACCGCGACACGGTCGACACGATGACCGCGCCCGCGTTCGATGGCCGGGCCTCGGCTATCGCGGCCGGCTCACGTGACGTCCTCGCCACGCTTGGAGTGTGGGACCGCATTGTGGAAAACGGTGTGCCTGCAGCGGAACCAATTCTTGAAATCCGCGTGTCGGATGGCGCGTCGCCTTTGTTTCTGCATTACGATTTTCGGGAAATCGACGAAGGCCCGCTCGGCTATATCGTCGAAAACCGGTTGATGCGAGTTGCGCTGCTTGGCCGGCTCGCGACGCTCGACGTCGCAATCATGCTGCAAGGCCGGAACCTGGTGACGCTGCGGCGTGACCCCAATCGGGCCGAGGCATCGCTGGATGATGGGACCGTCATTTCAGCCGACCTTGTTATTGCTGCCGATGGCCGGAATTCCCACATTCGCCGCGACGCTTGCATCGGTGAGACCCAGTGGGGCTATGGCCAAACCGGTATCGTCTGCACCATTGCCCATGAACGGCCGCACCGGGGCGTGGCGCAGGAACATTTTCTGCCCGCCGGTCCGTTCGCCATTTTGCCCATGACCGGCAATCGTTCATCTCTGGTCTGGACGGAACATGCGGATCTCGCGCCCCGCATCATGGCGCTCGACGAAGACGGCTTTGCTGATGAGCTCAGCCTGCGCTTCGGCGATTACCTGGGCGCGTTGACACCGGTTGGCCCAAAATTCAGCTATCCCCTGTCGCTGGTTCATGCCGACAGCTACGTGGACAACCGGCTGGCCCTGGTGGGCGATGCCGCCCACGCCATGCATCCAATCGCCGGGCAGGGTTTCAATCTCGGGCTGCGCGATGTTGCCGCCCTGGCCGAGGTCATCGTGGATGCCCTGCGGCTTGGTCTAGATCCGGGAACCACCAATGTGCTGGAACGCTATCAGCGCTGGCGGCATTTCGACACAGTAGCGATGTTGGCCGTGACCGATGGACTCAATCGGCTTTTTTCAAACGATGTCGCGCCCATCCGCGTGGCGCGCGATCTGGGGCTTGCTATGGTGAACCAGGCCCCCCCCCTGAAACGATTATTCATGCGCCACGCCATGGGCCGGGTCGGCGACCTGCCTCGCCTCGCGCGCGGCGAAAAACTTTAAAATCAGACCAGGGCCGCGTTCGGCGAAGGCTTCACTTACGGTTCGCGGCTTAGTCCGGCGTCGTCAAGCTCCGCCAGATAATCGCGCCACGCGCGGTCCTTATTAATTCCCAGCTCATAAAGATATTGCCAGGAAAAAATTCCGGTATCGTGCAGATCGTCGAACATGATGCGGATAGCGTAATTCCCGACCGGTTCGATTTCCATGATCCCCACATGGCGTCTCCCCGCGACGGTTTTCTTTTCCGATGGGGAATGGCCCTGTACCTCGGCCGATGGACTTTCGACACGCAACAGCTCCGCCGGCAGTTCGACTGAGATTCCGTCATCGAAATCGATTTCCAGAATTTTGTCCGCCTTGCGCAGGCGTATTTCGCTGGGCCAGCGGGTGGTGCCAAATTTATCGGTCATCTTTGGTTATGGCTCATGCACCGGCTGGTTCGGCGGCGCCATCGAGCTTGCGCGCTTCGTCAACCAGCATGATCGGAATGCCGTCGCGCACCGGATAGGCCAGCCCCGCCTGATCGCTGATTAATTCGCCGGCGTCGGAATCATAGCGCAACGGTCCCTTGGTCAGCGGACAGACCAGAATTTCCAGAAGCTTGGGATCGATTTTTTCGGGTATCTCTTCCATGTTTCGTCTCCGATATTATTGGCGGGTCTGGCCCGCGCCGTCACTGCTTTCAAGCAGCGCCATTTCCAGTAGCGTCACCATGATCTTCGCGCGATCGGCAATGGCGCGGGCTTCCAGCAAAGCCTGTTTTTCGCTGGCCTCAAAGGGGCACATCATCGCCAACGAGGTCACCAGGTCCAAATCGTCGGCCTTCTCGATCGCTTCCCAATTTGCATCCACGTTCTTGAGCGTGAGATAGCCCCGCAGGGCCTCCAGCAGACGCTCGCGTTGAATCTCAGCCTCGTGGTCGGTCGTCAAATCAGCCCGGAACAGATGGCAATCCGCCACCACGCGCCGATAGCCGTTTAGCAGGGGCAATTCCTCGATCACATTGAACCGGCACACGCCGAACAGGGTAATGAGCAGCCTGCCGTCATCGGTTTCGCTGAATGACGTGATCCGACCCATGCAGCCGGTCCCGAATATCGCGGGTGGTTCCTCGGTGTTTTCCGGCTGTATCATGCCGATGACCCGTTCGGCGGCGATCGCGTCCTGGATCATTTTCACATAGCGCGGCTCAAATATGTTCAGCGGCATCTTGCCCTGCGGCAACAACAAGGCGCCCGACAGCGGGAAAATCGGAATGATCCGGGGGAGTTCATCGAAACCAAGATCGAAGGCGCCCGGCATCAGGAAAACAACACCGATGAAAGCTTACGGCGGCCAGCGATGGTAACGTCGCTGGTTGGTCCTTCGGCCTCGAAGATTTGCAGCAATTGTTTCCGCGCTGCTTCGTCATTCCAGGGTCTGTCGCGACGGGTAATTTCAACCAAATGATCAACGGCGGAGTCTTTTTCGCCGCTGCCATATAATGCCATGGCGAGATCGAACCGCGCCTGATGATCGGTGGGATTGGCGTCGACCTGCGCCTGGAGCGCGCCATAATCTGCGGCTGGTGGAGCATTTTGCGCCAGCTCGAGCGCGGACAGCGCAGCCGCAATGTCCGGGTTCTGTTTTTTGTCGTCCGGGATCATTGCGGCAAGTTCGATCGCCTGGTCCAGCTCGCCGCCCTCGATCAGGCAGCGGATGAGCCCCGCCTTTGCGCCGAGATGTTCCGGGTCATGCTGGATGATTTGCGAAAATATAGCCGCTGCACCGTTGAAATCGTGGGCCGCCAATTGTTCCTGGGCCTGGTTCATCGCCTCTTCGATCGGGGACGTTGCATCAATCCCGGCGGTCTTGGCCAGCTTGTCAATGAACGCGCGCACCTGGCTTTCCGGCACAGCGCCAGCGAAACCATCCACCGGCCGCCCGCCCACGAAGCCGAACACGGCCGGAATCGACTGTATTTTCATCTGTTGGGCGATTTCCGGATTCTGGTCGATATCCAGCTTGACCATGCGCACTGCGCCGCCCAGCTCGGTCACGACTTTTTCCAGCAACGGACCGAGCTGTTTGCAGGGTCCGCACCACGGCGCCCAGAAATCGACGATCACCGGAGTCTGCATGGAAGCTTCGATCACGTCCTG
>CALGIA010000041.1 GCA_937916005.1 uncultured Rhodospirillaceae bacterium | reverse complement strand
AGAAGTAACGGACAATTTAACCGCATTAATGGATTGGATGTAAAATGACCCTAAAGCGCGTCGCGCTCGAAATCGGCATGGGAACGGATATTCGCGGTACGGATTACACCAAAGCCGCCGTGCGCGCCCTGCGCGATGCGCTATGGCATAACTCGCTCAGCGTGGGGCCGGCCCTTGGGCTTGACGTGGATTCCATGCAGGTCGAGGTGCATATCGGCGTCCCCCAACCCGATCAGGTGGACAAGGCGGCCGTTCTGGCCATCCTGCCCCACGGCACGGGAACGGTGGTTGTGGTCCAGGGCGGGCTGGAAATCACCAATGACGAAGGCACCAATACCACGGTGATCGCCAACGCCGTCGCCGTCGTGCGACTTGACCTGCCATAAGGAAACAGCAGCATGACCGCCAAACGCGTTATATTGGAAATGGGCACGGGCAATGATCTCCACGGCGGAGATTACACCAAGGCGGCGATCCGCGCGGTGCAGGACGCCCTGCATCACAGCTCGCTGACCCTGATCCGGACCCTGAATGTGGACACCGCCACCATGCTGGTCGATGTAACGATCGGTGTGCAGCAGCCGGAGCAGGTCGATTGCGAAGCCGTCAAGGCGACGCTCCCCATCGGGAAAATCTCGGTAAAGGCCGTCAAGGGCGGGCTCGACGTCCGGGATGAGGACGCCGACGACATCGCCGTCATCGCCGCCGCCGCCATCGAGGTCAGGCTCGATCTGCCCTGATTTCTAACCGCCGGCGGCTTCCATCAGCAGAGCGGCGGTTTCCTCCGGCATGGTCACCATGGCGTCATGGCCGGTGGGGAGTTCGCGGCTGGTCCAGCCGGTTGCGCCCTTGAACCTTTCCGCAAGAACCATGAAAGCGGTTCGTTCCGGACGTTCGGTGCACAGGATATAGGTGCGCGGAATTCCGTCCGAACCACCATTTTCTAGCTTCATGGGCGAAACCTGCGCCCGGACCGGATGACGGGTGATCCGCCGTTTCACCCAGTCATATTGTTCGGGCTTGTCTTCGGGAATATCGAACAAATTCGTATAGTGTGTGTGGGATCCGCCTAATTCATCGGCGGCGGCCCGGCGCAACGCGATATTGGCCTCTATTTCCTGGTCCGTCACAGCCGGGTTGAGAACTTTCATCATATGCGAGGCCGGGCTTTCGCCGTCTTCCGGAATGAAGGCGTCCAGATAGACCACATGGCGCAGCCGATCCTTGATCCGGTCCGCGACGCCGGTGATCACATTGCCGCCATAGGAATGGCCGACCAGGATCACATCGTCCAGTTCTTCCCACTCGATCACGTTCACCACATCCAGAATATGGGTGTTCATATCGATATCCGGCGACATCAGATGAGATCGTTCGCCGAGACCGGTCAGTGTCGGCGTGAAGACGTCATGTCCGCGTTTCCGCAGGATCTTGGCCACATCGCGCCAGCACCAGCCGCCATGCCACGCGCCATGGACCAGGACAAAACACGCCATTAGCGTATCTTGAACACCAGCTTGCCGCGAAGATGGCGGGATTCGCTGATCTTGTGGGCCGCAACCACCTCGGACAGGGGATAGCAGGTGACTTCGGGGACATGCACCGCCCCGGCCTGGACCAGCTCGACCATGCGTTCGAGATGTTCCCGGTCGCGCCCGACCCGGGGACGAAGCGACTGGACATCGTCCCGCGGGCAATCCGGCGCAGTGCTGCCCGACGCGATGAAGGCCGCGCGTCCGCCCGGCTTCAGGACCGCAAAGGAACGCTGGGTGGTATCGCCGCCCGTCGTATCGAACACCGCGTCGCAATCGGACACCACCTTGGTGAAATCCTGGCTGCGGTAATCGATGATTTCATCGGCGCCGAGCCCGCGCAGATAATCGTGATTGGCCGGGCTGGCCGTGGTGATCACGTAAGCGCCGATATGCTTGGCAAGCTCGATGGCGAAGCCCGCGACGCCGCCGGCGCCCCCCTGGATCAGGATTTTTTCGCCGGCCTTGAGCTTGATTGTGTCTTCGATCGAGACCAGGGCGGTCAGGCTGATCAGCGCCAGGGCGGCCGCATCCACATGGGAAATATCGTCGGGCTTTTTCGCGACGATGGACGCCTTCATGGCGATCTTTTCCGCATAGGCGGCTTCCTGTCCCACATCGCAGACGCCGAACACCGCGTCACCGATTTTGAGGTCATCGACCCCGTCACCCAGGGCGCAGATCACGCCGGAAAAATCACGCCCCAGGATATAGGGGAAGGTTTCCAGCGGCGCATAAGAGCCCTCGCGCACTTTCCAGTCGGCGCCATTGACGCTGGCCGCATGCACATCGATCAGGACTTCGCCCGGCCCGGCGACTGGATCCGGCATGTCGCCATATTCCAGAACTTCCGCACCGCCATGTTTGCGCATAAAAGCTGCTTTCATCGTCTTTCCGCCTTTGCAAGTGTGAGTGTTCGATTCATGAGATCCCGAGCAACCGATACGCCGCCTTCAGCACATCGTGATCGGGTTCGGTCAGTGCGTTCAGCACCGTAAAATGGTCGCGTCCCGGCGCGCACAGAACATCGGCGGCGCAATCGGGCGTCCGCCATGCATCCGCCAGATCCTTCGCCTGGCGATGAAATTCGTCCGATTCATCGCCGCCGTAAACGACAATCATGGGGGCCGGGCTGGAGGGCGTCATGAAAACCGGACTCAAGGCCCGCGCTTCGGCCACATCCATGCCCACGGCATCGTTGAGAGGGGTCAGCCGCACCGCCTCCAGATCATAAATGCCGCTGAGCGGCAGCCCCGCCGACACTATTTGGGCGGGCAGATCATTGCCGAAAGAAGGCCAATCGGTGGCCATCATCATGGCGGTCAAATGCCCGCCGGCGGAATGACCCGACACCACGATGCGGTCCCGGTCATAGCCGAGACGCGCTGCTTCCCGCCACAGATACGCCACCGCGCGTCGGATCTGGTCGGTCAATTCGGTCAGTGACACATTGGGACACAGCGCATATTCGATATTGGCGAACGCCGCCCCGGCGGGCACCAGCTGTTCGGCCAGAAAGCAGAACGGGGTCTTGTCGTTCCACTGCCAGTAACCGCCATGGATATAAACAAACAATGGCGGGTTTTCCGATTTGGATTCGGGGGGCATAAACAGATCAAGCCGTTCGCGCGGATGGGGCCCATAGGCGATATCAAATTGCGCCCGTGTCGCGGCGGCGCGGAAGGAATCGGCCCTGACGGCCTCCTTGGCCTTGATATCGGCCAGTACATCCGCCGGGGTCATCGCGCGGTTGTTGTACTGCGCATAGAGCGCGTCGGAATCATAGTCCCGGTAAACAGCGTCGCCCATGTTCCATCCCTGATCACGATATTTATGTGGGCAATATACTTGTATAGTCCGCCCAGGGGAGACGAAAAATGCTGTATATCATCTATCAGACCGACAAGCCCGACTCGGCGGATTTGCGCGCCAAAGTCCGCGATGAGCATTTCAAATATCTCGACGATAACGAGGATATTCTGGTTCTCGGCGGCGCGACGCTGGCGGAAGACGGCGCGACCCGCACGGGAAGCGTGCTGATCGTCAACGTCCCCAGCCTTGAAGACGCGCAGAATTTTTCAGAGAACGAGCCGTTCCGCAAGAACGGGCTGTTTGCCCGCGTCGAAATCAACCGCATGCGGCGCGGCCAGTGGAATCCCTCCGCCGCCCCGAAGACGGCGGAAGGAAACTGACTTATCCCAGCCGATTGAGATCGGCTAAAACCTCGTCGGGATGGTCGGCCGGCTTGACCGTGGCGTAGCTTGCCGCGATTTTGCCGTCGGGGCCGATCAGCACGGATATCCGGCTGGTTTTTGCCGAACCGGCTTCAGCCGCGCCATAGGCGACGGACGCCGATTTTTCCACATCGCTCAGCAGATCATAGGGAAAGCCGAACTTGTCGCGGAACGCCTTGTTGTCGGCGACCGGGTCATAGCTGACGCCAAGCACGGTCGCATTCTTGTCTTCGAAGTCCTGGATTCTATCACGGAACCCGTTGCCTTCGATGGTTCACCCGGGGGTGTCGGCTTTGGGATACCACCACATCAGAACATATCTGCCGGTGAAATCATCGAGCGTGACCGCCTTACCGTCCTGGTTGGTCATCTCGAAAGCCGGCGCCTGCGCGCCAACCTCAATTACTGCCATGGTCTTTTCTCCCTGGGTTGTTGAAAATCATTCCGCCGCCTGGGCAACGGTTTCCGGAATCTTCAGGCCGAAAAATTCGACCGCGTTGTCGTGCAGCAGGCTTTTGCGGGCCGCGTCGGTGAGTTGAGCGCTGGTCACAAGATCGTCGGGCCGGCCGCCATCCTCGCAGTCGAAATGGGGGACGTCGGACGACCAGGCAACCGCATTGCCGTCAAAAAACTCGAGAGTCTCGACCAGCATGGCCTCTTCCGCCTCGATCGTGACGATGCAATCCCGCTTGAAGGTCTCCATGGGGTCCCGCTTCAGCGCCGGCATCATCCAGCCCATGTCATGGAAATTGCCCTGCATGCGCGATACCCAGAACGGCGTCCAGCCAGCGCCCGCTTCGAAGAAGCCGACTTTCATGCCGGGCCGCTTGTCCATCACGCCGTAGGTCAGAATGCCGAGGCTGGCCATCATGGCCTCGCACACATGGGTGGTCATGTGGTAGGGCGGAAAGACACCGTCGAACCGTTCAACCGCGAGCCCGGACGGCGCGAACACCGCCGCCCCCGTATGGGTGCAGTAGGGCACGCCGAGTTCGGCCACCGCATCGAACAGCGGGTCATAGTAAGGGTGATAGATCGGCTGCGGCCCGTGCATGCCGGACGGCGCGAACAGCGCCACAGCATTCAGTTCATTGACCGCATAGCGCGCTTCCTCGACCGCGAGATCCACATCGGCCAGGGGCACGGTGGCGGTGTTCCACATGCGCGATGCATCCTCGGAACAGAACTCGGCCATGTAGCGGTTGATTCCGCGGCATACTCCGGCGGAAATCTTCGGGTCAGGGATTGCGCCGGCAAAAAGCCCCTGGGACGGAAAGATCACCGAGCCGTAAACGCCGTGGTCATCCATCATGGCGAGCCGGGCCTTGGGATCGAACCCGACCGGATCGCCCTCGGCATATTTCAGGGGCGTGCGCTGTTTCTTGCGGAAAGCGCCGGGCGAGATTGTTTCGCCCCACGACATGCCGGGGGGTTGGGGCAGGTATTTCCCGCCGATGGAAAATATTTCGGACGGGCCCTGGGGCGTCATGCGCGGCGCGAACTCGCGATAGCGCGCATCGGTCAGTTCGCGGACCCGGTCCAGATCCTCGGACAGATGACTGTCGGCGTCGATGATGGGATAATCAAGTTTGTCAGCCATGTTTTTTACCTTTTATTGATCAGCCGCATTTCGTTCCGGCCGAGACCCCGGCGGCTTCGGCGAATTCGCCGGCCGCGACCTTGCCGCCATCGCCCCGCGCGCGCGCGATGCGGACCTGGCCGCCCTGGGCCGCGATCACCATGCCGTCTTCGCCGATGGAAACGATTTCACCGGGCGCGCCGCCGGTCTCGCCGGTCAGGCGCGAATCGAAAAGCTGCACCTCGGCCCCGTTGATGATGGTCCAGGCGCCGGGCGCCGGGTCCGCGCCCCGGATCAAATTGTGGATCTCGGCCACCGGTTTCGACCAGTCAATTTCCACATCCTTCTTGCGGCACCAGCTTTCATAGGTCTTTTTCGATTCGTCCTGGACGATCTTGGGCGCCTTGCCGTCGCGCACCAGATCGACGCTTTCCAGCATCGCATCGACGCCCATGGGAAACAGCTTGTCGAAATAGATCGAGCCCAGGGTGTCGTTCTCGCCGATTTCGACGGTTTTCTGCAGCAGGATCGGGCCTTCATCGAGACCGTTATCGGGCCAGAAAATGGACAGTCCGGTTTCGGTCCTACCCTGGATGATCGGCCAGTTGATCGAGCTTGGCCCGCGATGCAGCGGCAAAAGCGACGGGTGATACTGGATCGTGCCGTGAGTTGGAATAGCGAGAAATTCCTCCGGCACGAACAGGGTCACGAACGCCATGACACAGAGATCGGGCTTCATGTCTTTATAGGCTTGCCAGACGTCGGGGTCCTTGAACGACGGCGGCTGCAACAGGGGCAGATTATGTTCGAGCGCCGCTTCCTTGAGCGGGTCGGGCCGCGCGCCTTCCTTGTCCGGGGCGCAATAAACGGCGATGACTTCTTCTCCCCGTTCGAGCAAGGCTTCGAGTACCGACTTGCCGAATGCCTGTTGTCCGATGAGCGCGATCCGCATTCTCCGGTTTCTCCCTTAATTGATCCATGTCCCGACGAATCATAGCCCAGCTTGCCACCGGGAACCAGAAGCAAGCCCCGTGAAGAAGACACCTGAAGAAGCTATCGATCAGCGCCGGGATGCGCGGGCGACGCCACCGGCGGCGGCGAGGCCGATGAGAGCGAAAGCCATCATCACATAGATGGTCGGGAGCTGGTCGACATAGGTCAGTGTGCCCATCGCCAGCGCGACAAGCGCGCCGAAGGCAACCTGGAGACACCCGGCGAGCGCGGCGGCGGTCCCGGCCAGGTCGGGCCGCGCGCTGACCACGCCGGCCAGGGCGCTGGGCGACGCCATGCCGTGGAATATCCCCATCACGAACAGCGGCGCCATCAACAGGAACGGATCGCGGGCTCCGGCAAGGGATATGAAGAGATATCCAGTGGTGGCGATCACCACACAGACGCCGCTGAGCAGCACCAACCGGACCACGCCGAGCCGGACCATCAGACGGGCGGCGGTAAAGCTGCCGAGAACATAGCCCAGCGGCAGCACCGCGATCAGCAGGCTGAGGATGTCGGGCGACACGCCGAACACGCCGATGAACACCAGCGGGGCCGACGATATGAAGGCGAAGAATGCGCCGGTCAGCGACGCGCCGATCACCACGTAATACAGAAATACCGGCGTCCGGAGCAACGCGCCGTATCCCCGGATCATGGCGCCAAGAGCGCCGCCGCCGCTGGTCCGGGCGCGGGTTTCCGCAAGGCACGCCCAGGTCGCGATGAAAGCGATCGTCGCATACCCCGTGGTCAGCCAGAAGCCCGCGCGCCAGCCATGCCAGATTTCGAGATAGCCGCCGATCACCGGGGCGAAAGCGGGCGCGGCGCCCATCGCCATGGCGGCGTAGCTGAGGATGCGCCCTGTCTGGGCTTCGCCATAGGCGTCGCGGATCAACGCCCGCGTCACCACCATGCCGGTACAGGCCCCGGCGCCCTGGGCCATGCGCGCCACGATCAGGACCCAGATATTGCCGGTCAGCGCACAGACCAGGCTGGACATCATAAACAGTGCGAGCCCCGCGATCAGCACGGGACGACGCCCGAAGCGGTCGGACATGGGCCCGGCGACAAGCTGGGCGGCGGCGAAGGCGGCCACGTAAAGGGTGAAGACCAGCTGCGCGGTCGACGCGCGCACCTGCAGCGCCAGCGCAATCGCCGGCAGCGACGGCAGCACGATGGTCATGGCCATGTGTCCGCCGGAAATATTGGCGATCATCAGCAATGTGGACGGACGGGCGGCGGCGGTCGCCGTGGGATCGGTCAAACGGAACTCCGGTACGAGACGGAGGCAGGTTGTCGCATGGATCGATGGGAAAGAAAACATATGGACCCGGACCGGGAGGATGCGCAGAATGCCGCCCCAGTCCAAACCACGATCAAAACCGCTATCAAAACTGCGATAAACAAAACTGCGATAAACAAAACTGCGATAAACAAGGAACCCGGCGAATGAAAATCGACGCATTCAATCACATCTTTCCAACGGCGCTGTTCGATGTTCTGCCGGATTACATGCCAAAAGCGCAGATCGACCGGTTGAGGTCCATCGTCACCCTGTGGGATATCGATGCGCGGCTTCGTCTGCTGGACGAGTTCGGCGAGGATTTCTGCCAGATTTTGTCCCTGTCCCAGCCGCCGCTGGATTCCATCGCCAGCCCGGAGGACACGCCCCACCTGGCGCGGGTCGCCAATGACGGCATGGCGGCGATCTGCCGGGCGCATCCGGACCGGTTCCCCGGCTACATCATGTCCCTGCCCATGAACAACCCGGACGCGGCGGTGATCGAAATCGACCGCAACATCCAGGAGCATGGCGTGCTCGGCGCGCAGATCCATTCCAACGTATCGGGCAAGGCGCTGGATAAACCGGAATATTTCCAGATTTTCGAACGGATGGCCCATCATGGAAGGCCGGTCTGGCTGCACCCGGCGCGGCCGATCACCCACCCGGATTACATGACGGAAGAAATTTCCGAATTCGACATCTGGTGGGGCATGGGCTGGCCGTACGAAACCAGCGCCGCCATGGCGCGGATGGTGTTTTCCGGCATGTTCGACAAGCTGCCCCATCTGAAAGTCATTTCCCACCACTGGGGCGCTTATATTCCCCATGCGGAAGGACGGCTGAAACATCACTGGCCGGGCCGCAAATCCCAGTCGGACAAATATGATTACGAACCGATCGGGTCGGATCTGAAACGGCCGGTGATCGATTACTTCAAGGATTTTTACGGCGACACCGCCATGTTCGGCGCCCAGGCCGCGAGCCAGGCCGGGCTGGATTTCTTCGGCGCCGGGAATTCCGTGTTCGCCACCGACTGCCCCTATGACCGGGAAGGCGGCCGGATGCTGATCCGCGACACACTTCAGGTCATGGAAAACCTGCGCTGCACGGATGAAGAGCGGCAAAGCATGTATGAGGGAAATATAAAAGGGCTGCTCGGGTTGAAATAATATCCAGAGCGATTTCTAGGCGAGGCCGATCACCAGCAATCCGCTTACGATGAGCAGGAACCCGCTGAACCGGCCCGCCTGGACTCCGAAGGGTGCCAGTTTTTCCAGCATCACGAAGCCGGCGATGGCGGCGATCCATAGCAGATTCATGACGCCGCCGAAAAACAGCAGCCCCATCAGCACCCAGCAGCATCCGACGCAGTAGAGACCGTGTTCCAGCCCCATGCGGAAGGCGCCACGCAGGCCGTCCCGCCATGCATTGGTGATAAATGCCAAGGGCGCGCGGCAATTGCCGAGACACCGGTCCTTCAGGGGAGTCCACTGATAGGCCCCGGCGGCGATCAGGAGCCCGCCGCCGAAATTCGGGTTGGCGCTGACCATCATGGGAGACAGCAGCGCGAACTGTTCGAACACCCACTGCAGAAATGCGGCTGTCAGGCTGAACCCGATCCACGCCGCGACATAGCCGGCCACGAACACGCCCACGCCGATGACGGGGGTATTCTTTTCGGCGCTTTTCCGCGCCACCAGCGCATAAAGAAGAATCATCGGCGCCGCCGACGGCAGCATCATGCCGACCATCATCACCGCCCACATCAGAAAAATCAGACCGAAATGGAGAAATGTCCAGGGCATCAGCCCCGCCATGGCGGCATCACCCAGCCCGCCGTCGAACCCGATGGTATAAATCCACGCCAAGACGACAACGCCGGCCAACCCGGCGAGAACAATCCTTCGATCACGCTTCAAGAATTTTGCAAGCGCGGATTCGTTTACCACTGACTGGTCACCCACAAACATACCCCCGACAAATATGTTAAAGCACATACATCATTTATGCGACCCCCTGCTTTTCTTGCGTGTAATGCCTTCCAGTGATTAGAGCGCTTTCCGACCAAATAGAATCATTTGACGGCGGCAAATCGGCGTCTCGGGCAGGCGCGGCGCGCAGCGCGATGCGGCGCATCGGGCAAGCGCCGCAACGCACCCGAGACGCCGATTTGCCCCACCGAAGGCCGGGTTCTTCCGCC
>CALGIA010000040.1 GCA_937916005.1 uncultured Rhodospirillaceae bacterium | reverse complement strand
CCGCCTTCATTCTCCATCACCAAGATTCAGCTATAGCTCATGGGAAGCGCCTTCGAACGTCTATTTCGACATTGGCTGCGCCCGCGCCGGGAGTGGCGCGCAGCAAGGCGATCGCAGCCAGGGCGTTTCCATGTGGTCGACCCATTTGATCACGCCGGAAACGGAGACCTCCTCACATTATCATTTCAGCTTCGTGCGCGATTACGCACTGGATGAGCCGGATGTGACGGAAATCCTGCGCAACGGCGCACGTTCCGCCTTCCTCGAGGACCTTGAGGTATTGGAAATCCAGCAGCGCATGATCTCTTCCACGGAAAACCCGCCGACGATCGACATTAATATCGATAATGCCCCGATCCAGGCCCGCCGGATATTGTCGGACCTGATTGGGGCGGAATCCGGAATTTCCCGATAGGTTGGTTCCCAGGATTTTCCGATCAGCTCCGCTGGATCAATTCGATCTTGTAGCCATCCGGGTCCTCGATGAAGGCGATGGCGGTCAATCCGTCGCCAAATTTCATCGGTCCCGGCGCGCGAGGGATGTTGACGCCCTCAGCGGCGAGGTTTTCGCAGGTCTTGTAGATATCGGGCACGGCCACGGCCAGGTGCCCAAAGGCGTCGCCGAGATCATAGGCTTCTTCCTGGTCCCAGTTATGGGTCAGTTCCAGCACCGTTTCGGAATTCTCATCACCATAGCCGACAAAGACATTGGTGAATTTTCCGTCGGGATATTCCTTGCGGCGCAAAAGCTTCATGCCCAGATGGCGGGTATAGAAATCGATCGATTTTTCAACATCCCGAATCCGGAGCATGGTGTGGAGCAAACGGTATTGCTGGGTTTCAGACATTGTTGGTTTCCCTTTCGAAGATTATACCAAGAACCGCCTCTGCGGCGCGATCACTGGGCAACGCGCGCCCAGCGCTCAATTTTCCGATCGCCTCCGTGGCGGCCTCAATCTGGAGTTTCCGTGCATTGCCATCGCTCAGCAAGTGGTCAATTGCCGGCGTAATCAGCTCTTCCCGGCAATCACCCAGTAAAAACTCCGGAATCGCCTCCCGGTCGAGCAGTAAATTTATCAGGCAGGCATATTTAACCCGGACGAGACGTTGCACAACCAGCCCCGTGAGCGCGTTCAGGCGATAGCCGATGACCATGGGAACACGGGCCATCCCCAACTCCAGCGCAACGGTGCCGGAAGCGGCGAGCGCAGCGTCACATGCCGCCATGGCGTCGTACTTTTGCCCCCTGTCGGGAACGACCAGAACCTCTCCGGGCCACTGGGCCACCGCTTCACGGACCAGATCGACCACGGACGGCACCGTGGGGACGACCACCCGAAGCCCCGGATGGCGCTCCATCAACCGGCGTACCGTGGCGCCGAATGGCCCCAGCAGGCGAGAGACTTCACCCCGCCGGCTTCCCAGCAGCACGCCAAGCACCAGGGCGTCTTTCGCGATATCGTGTTGGGCGCGGAATAAGCCGCCGTCGCCCTTGTCGGCGCCGGATTCAAGCACGGGATGGCCGACAAAAGTGCATGGCAATCCGACCGCTTCAAAGTAAGGCGGCTCGAACGGCAGCAGGGCCAGAAGATGTTGAATGGCGTCGGCGAATTTTTGCGCCCGCCCCGGCCGCCATGCCCACACCGTGGGCGCGACGTAATGCATCAAAGGCGGAGGTGACTTGCCCAGCCCGCGCCAGACCCGAAAACAAAAAGCCGGCGAATCAATCGACACCACGATATGGGGTTTGGCTTCCCGGATCGCGGCCACGGTTTCCCGGACACGGCGCAGAACCAGGGTCAGACGCGGCAGGACTTCCAGAAGCCCCATGATCGAGATTTCCGAAATGGGAAACAGACTCTCCAGCCCCTCGGATATCATCGCCTCCCCGCCAAGCCCCATGAAGCGGATATCGCCGCCGTGACGCGACCGCAGCGCCACCATCAGGCGCGCGCCGATGGCGTCGCCCGAGGGTTCGCCGGCGATCAGAAAGACAAGAGGCGATTTTTTTTCAGCAATCATACCGGGGGACGATCTCCATCATCCCCGGGCACCGCAATCCCGACCACGAATATCCCCAGCCTGTCGGCGGCGCGGGCCACGGCTTCCGCATCGACAATCAATGCGCCACCGGCCTCAACGGCGATCCCCCGCAATCCGGAAGACGCGGCCGCCTGGACCGTGGCGACCCCGATGGTCGGCAGATCGACCCGCCGTTCCTGCCCGGGCTTGCAGACCTTTACGAGAACGCCTCCCGGTCCATCCGAATTGCCCGCGGCGCACCGCCGGATCAGCGCGTCGGTGCCTTCCTGGTCTTCAACACCCAGCACCCGACCCTGATGAATGATCGCCGCCTGACCGATATCCCGGCGGCCCAAATCCCGCGCGGTCTCTATCCCCATATTGATGTCCATCCTGGCCGAAGCATCGGGCCCGGATACGCTATAAAGGCGGTCCGTAACCAGCATATGGTTGAGCAGGTCTTCCGGCGGGACGAGTCGAAACCCGTCTTGTTCAAGTTCCAGCGCCACCGCCGACAGCAGCGAATTATCGCCAAAGAAACGTCTGCCAATTTTCGCCATGAACATGGCGGTTCGAAAATCCGGGCGCATTTCCAACAAGGATGGACGCCGCACACCGCCGATTACGATCAGATCCCGCACGCCGGCTTCATGGAGAAGTTTGAAACCCTTGCTGGCCTGTCCCAGTCTGATCCAGGCATCGGGAGGTTTGGGGAAGCGGTCGGCATCCGCATGCCCCTTGAGGGCGAGAACGAATACGTCACGCCCGATGGCGCAGCACTCCTCGACCAGCATTCCAGGAATATCGCCGCTGCCGGCGATGATCCCAAGTGGCGGCTTAAGCGCCATGCTCCGCATTGGGCTGACAAATCGCCCGCGCTGAATCCGATCGGATAAACTCGACAATATCCATCACAGGCGCATTGTCTTTATACATTTCGGCGACGTCATCGAGCCGTTCGCCCAGGGTGCCTTCTTCCGCGAACAGCAACCGGTATGCCTTGCGAAGCGCCGTCACCTCGGTGCGGGAAAACCCCCTGCGGCGCAACCCGACGATATTGAGACCCGCAAGACGGGCGCGATTTCCCGTGACCGATCCATAGGGGATAACGTCGTTTTCAATTCCGGACATACCGCCGACCATGGCGTGGCAGCCAACGCGGCAGAATTGATGCACTGCCGAAAGACCGCCGAGAATGGCGTAATCCTGAATCTCCACATGTCCGCCAAGGGTCGCATTATTGGCCAGGATCACATGGTTTCCCACCACGCAGTCATGGGCCACATGCGCACCGACCATGAACAGGCAGTTATTTCCGACCTGGGTCTTCATAAGACCGCCTGCCGTGCCAGGATTCATGGTAACATGTTCACGCAGAATGTTGTTGGCCCCGATGACCAGTTCAGACGGCTCGCCGTTATATTTTAAATCCTGCGGCTGAAAGCCGATGGATGAAAACGGATAAATATGGGTGTTGGGGCCGATGGTGGTCTTGCCCGATATCACCACATGGGAAATCAACCTGACGCCGTCCCCCAGGGAAACGTCCCCATCGACACAGCAATAAGGACCAATTTGCACGCCGTCGCCAAGTTCCGCGCCGGGATTGATGATCGCCGTGGGGTGGATGTCAGTCATTCTTTATCCAGGATCATGGCGGCGAATGTTGCTTCCGCGACCAGGGTTCCATCAACCAGGGCCTTACCGCCGAATTTCCAGACATTGGCCCGGCTACGCTGTTTTTCCACCTGGACATGGATCGTATCACCCGGGACAACGGGCTTGCGAAACCTGGCCCCGTCGATCGACATGAAATAGACCAGGCTGCCTTCGGAGGCCTCGCCCAGCGTATGAACCACCAGGGCGGCCGCGGTCTGCGCCATCGCTTCGATAATCAGGACACCGGGCATGACCTTGTGTTGCGGGAAGTGCCCCTCAAAAAAGTTTTCGTTTCCAGTGACATTCTTGATGCCCGTGGCCCGTTCGTTGGCGACCACATCCATCATCTTGTCGATCATCAGAAAGGGATAACGATGCGGAA
>CALGIA010000039.1 GCA_937916005.1 uncultured Rhodospirillaceae bacterium | reverse complement strand
GCTCCAGAATCGGCAGTTCGATACGCCTTTGGGCGACAGGGTCCCGGTAAATCGCCTTCGGGTCTTCGCCTTTTTCGATCCGGTCCAGATCATCGAGAAACCGCTGGCGCATCATGATCACGCCCCGGTCGCTGCGTCCGAGATGTTCCCGGGACCGGTCGGCCATGTCGCCCTGCCCGACCCAGGCCGCGAAATCCTGGTTCATCACATGGCTGGTGATCCAATCCCCGGTCCGGTCATCGACCACCGGGCCATGCCAGCTCGGGATTTCATCCTGCACAAAGGGCCGCATGTCCTGTGGCACCGGATTGTAGAACCAGCCGACGCTCAGAGTGTTGTGATCATCGATCGGCACGCGCCATTCGAAATGATCACCCGTAAACAGCGAGTTGGGCCACAGGCAATTGCGGCCAACGGTCCAGAGCGGATCATTTTCATCGGTATCCTCGCGCACCCGCTTATAGATCATGCCATGCTCGGACTCCTCGAATTTCACCTTCAGATGGCCCGGCGCATAGGGACCGGTCCCGCCGCCCTGGCGCACGGTCCAGTTCGCGTGCATCCATTCGAAATGAACCGGGTCGATGGAATTTTCCTGGCACTGGAACCAGTTGCAGGGAATCACCGAAAACACGATCTGAACAAATCCGTTCGCCCACTCGAACGGTTCGTAATTGGGCACAAGCGGCGCGGGGTCCGGCCCGAGATAGGCCCACAGCAACCCGGCCCCGGCTTCGACCGGATAGGCCTTGATCCGGACCTTGTCCCTGAAGCGGGAATCCGGGTCGTCGACTTCCTCAAAGGGTTGGGACAGGCACGCGCCGGTGTGATCGAACAGCCAGCCATGATAGCTGCACCGCAGGCCGCATTCTTCCGTAAAGCCGAATTTCATATCGGCCCGGCGATGCGGGCAGTGCCGGTCAACCAGCCCGTAATTTCCGGAAAGATCCCTGTAGAGAACCAGATCCTCACCCATCAGCCGGACCGGTTTTATGGAAAAGCGCGCCAGTTCGGACACCGCCCCGATGGGCTGCCAGTAGCGCCGCATGAGTTGGCCCATGGGCGTGTCGGCGCCGACCTCCGATAGAAGTTTATTGGTTTTATGATCCAGCAATTTCGATCTTCCTCTCCGGGATTTGCCGATAACTTTATCACATGAGCAACAAGCGCAAATTCACTTTCAACGAGTCAGATGGATTTGGTCCTGTTACACTTTGCTAAGATAGACGCCTTAGATCGTTGATGGGGGAGTGAAATTGTCAAATTCGGATTTTCGTCGTTTCCTGCCGGCCCACGACCACGCCAAGATCGCCGGCCCGACCGCGCGCGCTCATGCGGAGCAACGGCTGAAGAGCGAACGGGCGCAGGGTCTGTTCGCCAATTGGCGCAAACTTTTCGAACAGCCTTTCAAGGGCGTGACGACCGCCGGCAAGGCGATCCCCAATCTTTTTTCATTGCGGAACGAGGATGCGCCCACCGCGGCGATGATCGCCGCCGCCGATTCCCTGCTGGGCCAGTTGTCCGCGGACCAACGCGCGGCGGCCTGTTTCGAGATCGATTCCAAACAGTGGCGCAACTGGCAGAACACCGAGCTCTATGTGGAGCAGCATGGGCTTCGGCTCGACGAGATCGAACCGGCCCTGCGCGAAGCCGTGATGACGGTGCCGCGCGCCGGGCTCAGCCCCATGGGATATCAGATGTCCCGCGACGTGATGCGGCTCAACCGGTTTCTCGGCGATCTCATCGGCGGGCCGCATGTTCTGGGCGAGTGGAGCTACACTTTCTGCCTGTTTGGCGCGCCGTCCATGAATGAGCCCTGGGGCTGGCAGCTTTTCGGCCATCATCTTTGCCTGAGCTGTCTGGTGATCGAGGGGCAGATGGTGCTGTCGCCCATGTTCTGGGGCGCCGAGCCGTCCTATGCCGATGAGGGACCGTTCAAAGGCATCCGCCTGTTCCAGGATGAGGAACGGGCCGGGTTGGATTTGATGCGGTCGCTGGATTCCGCGCAGCAGGAACGGGCCATTGTCGCCCATTCCATGGTAGGCGGCGACCTTCCCGAAGGACGGCGGCATTTCGCCGACAATCTTCATCTGGGCGGGGCCTATCAGGACAACCGGGTGATCCCCTATGAGGGTATCGAAGGGGGCGCGCTGTCAAAACTGCAACGGCGCGGGTTGATGGATATAGTGGAAGCCTATCTGGCGCCGCTGCCGCCCGGCCCGCTGGGCGCGCGGATAGAAGATGTGGAGCGCCATCTGGACGACACCCATTTTTGCTGGATCGGCGGAACCGGCGAGACCAACTCGTTTTATTACCGCATTCAGAGCCCGGTGGTGATGATTGAATTCGACCATCATGGCGGCGTTTTCCTGACCAACGCAGAGCCGGAAAAATTTCACATTCACACGCTGGTCCGCACCCCCAACGGCAATGATTACGGGCTGGATCTGCTGCGGATGCATTACCAGCATGCCCCGCACCATCGGCACGACTAGCGCCGGGGCTCGCATATGTTTGATTTCGATACGCCCGCTCTTATCGAGAACCCCTATCCGGCATATCGCGAAATGCGCGAGACCGACCCGGTGCACCGGTCCGGGGTGGGGGATTGGTATGTCACGCGCCATGACGATGCCGCCCTGGTGCTGAGCGATCGGAGATTTGGACTGACCCCGCCCGAGGACTCTCACATGCTCGGCTATCCATCCCGCGCGGAAACCGTATTTGACGCCATGATCGCCAAGTGGATGGTGTTCCGCGATCCGCCGGGCCACACACGGCTGCGGCGCGTTGTCGCCGGCTGGATGACCCGCCGGCGCGTTGAAGCCATGACGCCGGCGATCCAGGCCATCGCCGATGATCTGCTGGAACAAATGCGCGGCGCCGACAGTATGGAGCTGGTATCGGATTTCGCCTACCCGCTTCCGGTCATGGTGATCGCCCGCATGCTGGGTGTCCCGGAACAGGACCACGGCCTGTTCCGGGACGCGTCGCGCCGGTTCAGCGAAGCCCTGAATATCTGTTCGGAAGAAAACAGCCTTGCGTGCGAGACGCCGGCGCTGGAGATGATGGATTATTTTCGTAATCTGATTTCGGCGCGGCGCAATGATCCACGGGATGATCTGATCAGTGCCATGATTGCGGAATCCGACTCCGGCGGCGGGATCGAAAAAGACGAGCTTCCGGCGACCTGCGTTTTCCTGATCTGGGCCGGACATGAAACCACGAAGAACCTGATCGCCGGATCCCTCGTGACCCTGATGCGCAACCCGGGCCAGAGGGACGCGCTGCTGCAAAACCCCGATTTAATGCGCTCCGCGATCGAGGAATTGCTGCGCTTTGAAAGTCCGGTCCAGCGGGTCTGCCGCTGGACCCGCGCGCCGGTCGACATCGGCGGGACGGAAATTGCGGCGGGCCAGCTGGTGGTGGCCATGATCGGCGCGGCCAATCGCGACCCACTACGATTTTCCGATCCCGACCGGCTGGATATCATGCGCAACGACAACCGCCATTTGGCATTCGGCCACGGCGCGCATCACTGTGTGGGCAATTTCCTGGCCCGGATCGAGGCGCAGATCGCCATCGGGTCCCTGCTGCGCCGGATACCCGGCTTGACGGAAGGCCCCGGCAAGGTGAAATGGCAGGCGACAAGCTTCATGCGCGGTCCGCGAACAGTTCCGGCAAATATTTCCACCCCATCGCCATAACCGACGGGAATCGCCGTGCTCACCAGATCAAATGTTAAAGGCGTCGTCTGGCCGGGAATTCCCGGCGGAGAGGCGGGCACCCTGTCGGCGCTGATGTTTCAGCTGGAGCAGACCCAGTATTTGCCGCCGGACGAGCTGTTCGGACAGCAGCGCCGCCAGTTGGAGACGATGTTTGTTCACGCGGCGGAGACAATTCCGTTTTATGCGGACCGTTTCGCCAAGGCGGGATTCGATCCGCGCGGAGAGATTACGCCGGAAACGATCCGCCGGCTTCCGGTTCTGGTGCGGACGGACTATCAGCGCGCGGCGCTTGAGGCCTCCCCCGGACTCATCCCTTCCGGTCACGGACAACACGGGCAGATCAAATCGTCCGGCACCACGGGCCGCCCGGTCACCGTGGTTAAAACCGAGTTGAGCAATCTGTTCCTGTGCGCGACCGAGCTTCGCGGTCATCTCTGGCACAAGCGGGATCTCGGCAAAAAGCTTGCCGTGATCCGCTATCTGGAAAAATCCATGGCCATGGCCCCAAACGGGCAGGAGTCCGGGAACTGGGGACCGGCGGCGGCAATGCTGTATCTGGACCCGGGGCCCATGGTCCTGCTGAACATCGCCAGCAAGCTGAAAGACCAGGCCGACTGGCTTGTTCGCCACAACCCGGAATATTTGTTGTCCTACCCGTCCAATCTGTTGGCGCTGGGCGAATATTTCGAAAACAATAATCTCACCCTGCCGGCCTTGCGCCAGGTCTGCACGGTCAGCGAGCTGGTCAGCGACCGGCTGCGCGACACCGTGCGCAGGGTCTGGAATGTGCCGGTAAAAGACCTCTATTCCTGCGAAGAGGCCGGTTGCCTGGCCCAGCAATGCCCGGATTTTGACCATTATCATGTCCAGTCGGAAAATATTTATCTGGAAATTGTCGATGAAACCGGCGCGCCCTGCCCGGTCGGGGAAACCGGGCGTGTCCTGATCACGACGCTGCATAATTTCGCGACCCCGCTGATCCGATACGAGGTGGGGGATTATGCCGAGTGGGGTCCGCCCTGCCCATGTGGCCGGGGACTTCCGGTCATCACGCGGATCCACGGCCGCCATCGCAACCGGCTGGCCTTGCCCGATGGTAATTCTGAATTTCCTTATCTGGGCAAATATGCCGATTACAGGGAAATCACCAGCGCAATCCGCCAGTTCCAGTTCATCCAGCACAGCGTGGAGGAGGTGGAAATGAAACTGGTTGTGGCCGAACCCCTGATGCCGGAGCAGGAAACAAAAATTAAGGACCTGATCGTAAGATCGCTCGGACATCCGTTCCGCATACGGATCAGCTATCATGACGATATCCCGAAAAGCGCGAGCGGCAAGTTCGAGGAATTCGTTTCCAGGGTTTAAAGGAATCAGGCGAGCGCGTGGTTGAACTGGACTACAAGATCGAACCGGCGGAACAGCTGGGCGAGGCCATGATCGATGCCATGTATTCGCTCTATCTGCGCTATTACGACGGCACCAGCAAAGATCTGTTCCGGAGCGATCTGGCGGACAAGAACTATGTGGTGGTGCTGCGCGACCCGCAGGGCGACATGCAAGGGTTTTCGACCGCCTCCGTGACCGGTCACCTGTTGGACGGCGCGCCGGTCCAAAGCATTTATTCCGGCGACACCATTGTCGATCATCGTTTCTGGGGCCAACAGGCGCTGCCGGCAGCCTTCCTTCGGCTGGCCGGACATTGCAGGGCCATTTCCCCCGATCTGCCGCTTTACTGGTATTTCCTGGTCACCAGCGAACGATCCTACCGGTTCCTGCGCGTGTATTTTGAAAAATTCTTCCCGGCCCATGACCGCGAATTTCCGGCGCGGGACAAGGCGCTGCTCGATTTGTTCACGCGTGAAAGATTTGGCGATTTATACGATTCCGGGCGCGGCGTGGTCAGCTTTACGGCCTCGCAGGGCTACCTGCGAACCGGTTGGGTAGAGATCCCGGAAAAGGTTCGCGACAAGCCCGATGTCCGGTTTTTCGCCGACCGGAACCCCGGCTACATCCGGGGCGACGGACTTGCCGTCATGACCGAACTGACCTGGGACAATCTCAAACAGTTCGCCAGGCCGCCATTCCGCCTGGGGATGGAAAGCGGGATTTAAAAATATGGGTCAGGTCGCGCCGGGAAAATCGCGCGGCACCTGCTTGTCCAGATCCCGATGGAAATCCGCATAGGGCCGAAATCCGGGGGCCATGCGGACAATTTCCTCGGTCTGATTATAAAGCTCATCCTCCGGTATCCGGAAATCCATCGGCTTCATGAAGGGCTGATCGCAATACCACGGCGAATCGGCGAAGAATTCCAGCTCATTGCCCTCCGGGTCACTGGTGTACATGGTCCAGCAGATCCCGTGGGTGGCGGTCTTGATCGGCCGGTCGGATTCATTGGTCAGGCGGTCATACATGGCGCGCAGATCGCCGAGCCCGCCGAGACGGAATGACAGATGATGCAGCACCGCGCTGCTGCCGGGGATGATGGTGCTGGTCGGCAAAGCTTCGTCCGGGCGGCCATCGACCAGGAATATCTGGTGGTGCTCATCGGGGTCGAGGGTCATGAACGCCATGGTGGCCCCGATGCCGGTGGCGCCCTTGTCGGTCAGGACAAAGCCCAGAACGCCCGTATAGAACCGTTCCATCTTGGGCAGATCATTGACCACCAGCCCGAGATGGCTGAATTTCATGACCGGGGCCGTGGAAATTGTCGCGCTGGCTGTATCAGACATGGGATCCTCCGTTCTGCAGATATGTTAGGCGCCGTTCGCGGGATTATGAGACGTGGTGGACCCGCGTGGCAAGAATGTTCAGCTCTTCGCGGCCGGTTTCGGTGACAACCACCGCGCCGCCGACATTGACCCGGCGGTTGCCGAGGCAGGCATTGGGTTCGATTTCCAGCCCCATGCCCGGGCGCAGTTCCAGATCGCCGCGCCGGATACCAACCTGCGCCTGGCCTTCGATCCAGCCTTCCCGTGTGTTTTCGATCTGGCCCCGATTGACCGGGGTAAAGCCGGTCGACCCGAAGGTCAGGGTATGGAGCAGCGGCGTCTTGGACCAGCATCCCGCATCGCGGATCGGCGCTTCGATGGCGTGAACCACATCGGCAAAGGCGGCGCCGGGCTTTACCGCGGCAACCCCCGCCTGATAGGCCAGCTCGGCGACTTCCTCGCAGCGGCGGTTTTCGTCATCGATCGGGTCCAGGGCGACGGACATCTGCACCTGGGCTTCCTGTCCGCCGTAATGGGTATGGATTTCGGCCTGCACCAGATCGCCGACCTGAAGAATGCGCGGCGGTTCGGCGCGCAGCAGCCAGCGCGGCGCGCCCCAGGCGATATTGGCCGGGCCGGATTGCAGGCTGAGAAACGGATAGCGCGCATCGCAGCCCGACCGGTAGATTTCCGCCATGATCTGCGCATAAATTTCGGCCTCGCTGACACCGGGCCGGGCGGTTTCGATCATCACCTGGCAGGCGGATTCGCTGACGCTGGCCGCATAGCGCAGCAGGGCCAGTTCCTCATCGCTTTTGACCAGCATGAAATCGGTGAAGTCGCGGGTGAAATCCTCGAACACGGCATCGGGCAGGGAGTTGGACAAATTGGTCCAGAAACCCAGCGGCAACAGGCCTTCCGCCTCGCCCGGCGCGGTCGGACCGAACCCGACAATGCCGACGCGGCCCCGGGCGAAACCTTTTTCGGTCAGCACCTCGGCGGTTTTCGCGCCGCCGCCGCCGACCCTCATATCGCCTACCCAGGTCGTGACGCCGCGCGCTTCGCTTTCGAAAATGCGGGACATGCGCGAGGTGGAAAACGCCAGCAGGACGGGTTTGTCCTGGATCGGCAGCACCACGACGGAATCCAGGAAATCATCGATTAAATAGCTTTCGAGACGTTCCCGGCCCTGAAAGCTGCCGACAATAATCGCATCCAGCCCGCGCGTGGCCATGCAAGCGCGCAGACCCCGCCATCGGCGGTCCCGTTCGGCCAGCGATAAAACAGGGCGTTCCCCGGCGGGCTGGTCGGAGGTCACGCCTCGGCCTCCACCCCGCTTAAAAGGCGCAATTGCTGCGCCATCTCCACATAGGGCCGGACATCCACCAGATCGACGGCGGCTGGGCCTGTCTGTCCGCCGCCGGTAACCGGCGGCGCACCGCCGAGCCCCCAGGCTTGCGGACACAGACCGGCGGACCGTTTCCAGTGCTTGAGCGGCCGGTCTTCCAAAAGCCCGGCCAGTTCGCGGCGCCAGAGCTTGCGGATTTCAATCAGCCCCACATCGCTTCTTCCGAGCCGTTCGCGGCTCCGGTCCGCGACGAGTCCCTGGCCGAGTTGGGCCACGTCATCCTGAAGCCGTACCATGTCGACCCGCCCGCCATCCACATCGGACATGCGGAGCCGTCCGGCGATAATGTCGAGGCAGACTTCCTGATGGGGCAGATCGATCTCGGCGCGGCGCGCCTGGCGGCGGTCCCGGATACGTTCGGCGGCGCCGCCGGTGACCGGAATCCGGTGAATGCTGAACTGCATGTGATGCAGGTCATCGACCGGGACCCACCAGAAAAGCGATTCCTGCCAGCCGATGTCATCGTCATTGGGCAGCGCCATCATATAAAAAATATTGGGCATGCCGAATTGCTGGACCCGCTTTTTCCCATCGGACCGGGTAAAGACATAGGTCACGCCCCAATCGCTTTCGTCGGCCTGCAACGCGCGCCCGAAACCGATCCCGCTGAAGGCGACCCGGTTGTCGCCATGCACGAATCCCACATGGCTCATATCGAGCGCGTTTTCGACGTTCTGGAAATAATTGCAGTCGCGGCTGTAGGAATCGATTTCGATCAACCCCTCGAAGGATTCGAATTCCGGATAGCGCGGAAATTCCGGCGCGTCGCCGTCGCCCAGATAGGCGAACACGAGGCCGAGATATTCACGGACCGGATAGCCGCCGATGCGCACCTTGTGGGCGAATTCGGAATCCTCGGTCGGCTGTTCGACGCACTGCCCGGCGCCGTCGAACCTCCAGCCGTGATACATGCAGCGAATGCAATCGCCTTCCACCCAGCCGAGGGACAGCAGCGCCCCCCGATGGGGGCAGCGGGAATCCACCAGAAATGCATCGCCGCCGTCACCGCGATAGAGCGTGTAATCCTGGCTCATAATGCGCACCCGTTGCGCCCGGCCCGGCGCGAGATCGACCGAATGATAGACCGGCTGCCAGAACCGGCGAAGATAGCGCCCCGCCGGCGTACCGGGCCCGGTCGGACAGTAATCCTCGGCCCGGGGCGTGTGAGCTGATTGGGCGTCTTCCGTCGATCGGTCCTGCGTCATATGCACCTCCACCTGCTTCCTGTTTTCCCATCCACGCGTGCGACGGTTATCAGATGCGTTTTTATCCTTTTCGTCCAGCATAACCAAAGGCTACCCCTGCGCCGTCCCGCCGGTTATGATTTGCCCTTGTTATAACAAGGATCGACGGGATGACGGAAACCGCATTTAACCCGGCCAACGTGACACGCGATGATCTGGTGGCCTCGGCTCGTGCGCTGGCGCCGATGATCCGCGATCGCGCCGAACAGGCCGAAAAAGACCGGCGGATTTCCGATGAGGTTTTCGCGGAATTGCGCGCCGGGGGATTTTTTCGCACCCTGCAACCGCGACGGTTCGGCGGGCTCGAGTTCGAACCGGCCACCGCGGCGCGGGTCATTCTGGAATTGTCGTCCGCCTGTGGCTCAACCGGCTGGGTGGCGAGCTGCGCCATGTCCCATCAATGGATCGTCGCCCAGTTCCCGATCCAATGCCAGGAGGAGATCTGGGCCGAGCGGTCGGATCAGCTGACCGTCAGTTCATTCGCGCCGACCGGCGACTGCGTCCGGGCCGAGGGCGGGTTTCGCCTGACCGGAACCTGGGCCTATGCCAGCGGCTGCGATCACGCCGATTTCTGTTTGCTCGGCGTCGTCATGCCGCCGGAGGACGATAAAGGGTCAAGCACGCCGGGCTTTGTCATCGTTCCCATTTCCGATTGTCAAAAAATCGACGACTGGGACACCATGGGACTGGCCGCGACCGGCAGCCATGCGGTGACGCTGAAAGATGTTTTTGTCCCGGTCCACCGCAGCATTGCCCTGGTCGCGATCGGCACCTCTGACACGCCTGGCCAGGCTGCGTTCGATACCAATCTTGGCCGGTATCAGCTTTTCAGCGTCGGCGCACATTGCCTTGCGACCAATGCGGTGGGCTGCCTTCAGGGCGCGTTCGATCATTTCGTTTCCGCGCTCCGGGAATGGGAAACCCGTGGCATGGCGGTCGGCGGCGGCACACGGGTGATGGATTATCCCGCGGTCCAGATGCGGGTGGGCCGCGCCGGCGCGGCGTTGAAAGCGGCCAAGGCGCTGATCTTCGACCAGATGGAACATTCGCGCCGGATCGTGATGGACGGCGGCGAGCGGCTGGACCGGGCGGAACGGATCGATAACCGGATTTCCCAATCATTCGCGGTGCAGCTTGCCCTGCAGGGGCTCGACGAATTGTGGGGCGCGGCCGGCAGCAGCGGCATCCGCAATGCCGAAATCGTTCAGCGCGCCTGGCGCGACGCCCATGCGGTGGCCCATCACGTATCCTTCAACTGGGATGCGGTGTCGGCCATGTACGGCCAGCAGATTCTGGGGATGGAACCCCAGGGCATGTATTAGAGCAAATTCAGGCTAGTTAGAATCATTTGATGGCGGCAAATCGGCGTCTCGGGCAGGCGCGGCTTGCGGCGCGATGCGGTGCATCGGGCAAAAGCCGCAACGCACCCGAGACGCCGATT
>CALGIA010000038.1 GCA_937916005.1 uncultured Rhodospirillaceae bacterium | reverse complement strand
GGCGGATACGGCATATTCAAGCAGGAACGGAAGGTCATAGGCCTGGGCCGCGTAGTTCGACGGGTGATAACCGTATTTTTTCGTGAAATCATTGAAAAAACGCTGGTTATCTTCGCGCTTGGAGGTGACATCCCAGTAGTTCGTGTGGAACGTCCCGATGGCGTTTTTGCCCCAGCCCGGCAAGGACAGGTAATCTATGGTGAACACGCTGTAGAATGGAATAGTCTTGTGCATGCCGGCGGCGCGGTACTGCTTGCCGAAGGCGATGCCCATGCCGCCAGGCATAAATCCGAAAATCGCGCTCGGCTTGGCCGCGCGGATCTGTGATAGTTCCGCCTGATAATCGCTCTGGCCCAATCGATAGAGGATGCGGCCCGCCACCTTGCCTTTATAGTTGCGCATGAAACCCGTGAGCATGTCCTTGCCGGCCTGATAGTTGGCCGAAAGCAGGAACACGTTGTCGATCTTTTCGTTCTGCATCAGCATGCCCATGGCTTCGGGCGCCTGATCGTTGTTCCACGACGTGGAGAAGAAGTACGGGCTGCAGTCTTTGCCGGCCATATTTGACCAGCCCGCATTGGTCGTGATCATCAGCGTCTTGTCGCGGACCACCATCTTCTGCACTGAGGCGAGAATATTGGACCAGATGATGCCGGAAACCACATTCACCTTGTCCTTTTTAAGCATCTTGGCTGCAACCTGACGGCCGACGTCCGGCTTGCCTTGGTCATCGCCGTAGATGACTTCCACGTCGAGTCCACCGATCTTGCGGCCTTTGTGATCCAGCGCCAGTTCAAGCGCATCCTTCTGGTGCTTGCCGAAAATTGCCCGGCCGCCTGAAAAAGTGTTGATAAATCCTATTTTCAGCGTTTCCGCCATAACCGGTGGTGCGATCACAGTGACGGCGACTGCGAGCGCGAATAACTTTGCTTTCATCTCGTCTCCCCTTATTCGGTGATTTACGTGATTATCTCAGGTTAAAAGCATATTACCGCTCGCCCTTCAGTTCAAGTGCCGTTTTTGGTCTCCACGAGTCTGTCACCCTTGACCCGGCGGCCTTAACAGACGAATTTTGACCAAATTCAGGGAGAGATCAGGAAATGACGGATAATTGGGCGCCCGGAGAATACCGCAGTATCTGGTCCGATTTGCACGGGGTGAGTTTTTCTCAGGGCTTTAAGGACGCCAATGGCATCCGCACCCGCTATCTCCATTCGGGTGAAGACGACAAGCCGGTGGTGATCTTTCTGCACGGCACCGGCGGCCATGCCGAGGCCTATAGCCGCAATATCGGCCCCCATGGCAAGCATTTCAGCACCTGGGCCATCGACATGCTGGGCCACGGCCTGACCGACAAGCCCGACTATGATTATGAAATTCCGCGCTATATCGATCATATCGCCGGTTTCCTCGATTCCATCGGCGCTGAGAAAGCCTCCCTTTCCGGCGAATCCCTGGGCGGATGGGTGGCGGCCGCCTTCGCATCGGCCCATCCCGACCGCGTCGACAAGCTGGTTCTGAACACGGCGGCGTCGGACCGGGTCAAGCCGGGCGCGCTGGAATCCCTGCGGGCCACGACCCTGGCCGCGGTCGAGGACCCCAACTGGCCGGCGGTGAAGGCCCGGCTCGAATGGCTGATGTTCGACAATGACGATGTGCATGACGATCTGATCGCCACCCGGCAACGCATTTACGCCGCGCCCGAAATGCTGGACGGCGTGCGTCATATCCTGTGCCTGCATACGGTGGAGGCGCGGCGCGAATACGCCGTGACAAAGGACCAGTGGAACGCGATTGCGGCGCCGACCCTGGTGCTGTGGACCGATCACGACCCGACGGCGACGGTCGACGTGGGCGAGGATCTGGCGGCGCTGATCCCGGGCGCCCGGTTCGAGGTCATGACCGATTGCGGCCACTGGCCCCAGTTCGAGGACGCGGACACCTTCAACAAGCTCCACATCGATTTTCTGCTCGGGAAAAGCTAGATGATCGAGCGGCTCCCGGAACTGGTGAACGGCGACGCCGCGCTGGTCAGAAGGGGGCGCTACTTTACCGATGTGTTCATGATCGAGGTGGGCGATGTGCAATATCTCGTCCATGTCCGCCAGGGCCGCATCGAGGAAGTCGAGCGCGGCCCGTTCGTGATGCGGTCGTGGCGCTTTGCGGTGCGGGCGTCGGCCGATATCTGGGACCGGTTCTGGCAGAAGCTGCCCGACCCGGGCTATCACGATATTTTCGCGCTTCTGCACAAGGGCGAGATCGCCTTCGACGGAGACCTGCAGCCCATGATGGCCAATCTGCTGTATGTGAAAGCCGTGATCGCCGCGCCCCGGATGCTTGCGGCCGGGAAAGCGTCATGACCGCGCGGATCGAACCCATCATCGGCCGCTATCTGCATCTCGAGCTTGAGGGCCGCGATCACCGGATCTATTTCGAGGAAGCCGGCGACGGCATTCCGCTGTTGTGTCTTCATACCGCCGGGTCCGACGCCCGCCAGTTCCGCGCGCTCATGTCCGACGAGGCGATCACCAGCCATTACCGTGTGATCGCCTTCGACATGCCGTGGCATGGCAAGTCGTCGCCGCCGGCGGGGTGGGAGCGCGAGGAATATCAACTGTCGACGTCCAGCTATACGGACATGATCATGTCGTTTGCCCGCGCGCTTGATCTGGATCAGCCCGTCGTCATGGGGTGTTCCATCGGCGGGCGCATCGTGTTGAGCCTGGCGCTGGAACATGCCGGCGAACTGGGGGCTCTGATCGGGCTGCAATGCGGCGCATACGTGCAGCGCTACTATGATTCGTCCTGGCTCAACCGGCCCGACGTGCATGGCGGGGAGGTTTGCGCGGCGATCGTGTCCGGTCTGATCGCGCCGCAAAGCCCGGAAGAACATCGCTGGGAAACGCTCTGGCATTACATGCAGGGCGGGCCGGGCGTGTTTACCGGCGATCTGCATTTCTATCAGGTGGAAGGCGATATCCGCGGCCGCATCGGCGCCATCGACACAACTCAATGCCCGCTTTTCATGCTGACCGGGGAATATGATTATTCCTGCGCGCCGGCCGACACACAGGCGGCGGCGGCGCTGATCGACGGCGCGCGGGTCGTGATCATGAAAGGTCTCGCCCATTTCCCCATGAGCGAAAACCCCGAGCTCTTCCGCACCTATCTGCTGCCCGTGCTGGACGAAATTCGGGGGGCTTCAAAAGCCTGACCCAATCACTCATAATAATTCCGAACTTTCCAGGGGGGATTAAAGACATGACCGGCAAGGACATCAAGATCGCCGCCACGGGAGGCGGGGAAATCGACTGCTATCTGTCACTGCCGGCACGGGCCCCGGCGCCGGCAGTGATCACCATGGCGTCGGTCTTCGGCGTTGATGACGATGTGCGGGCCGATCTCGACATGCTTGCCGCCAAGGGTTTCATCGGTGCGGGGCCGGATCTGTTCTGGCGCGGCGACGGCGGTCCCAAGCCGCGCACCGAAGAAGGCGACCGCCAGGCCAAGGCGCGCGCCCAGCCCCGCGCGCCGTTGATCGAGGCGGGCGTCAAGGATCTCGCCGATATCATGGCCCATCTCGGGTCTTTGCCCGAATGCAACGGCAAGTTCGCCGTCATCGGGCTGTGCTATGGCGGGCCGTTTGCGCTGCTCGGCCCCTCCCGGCTCGGAATCGATGCGGGGATCTCGTTCCATGGTTCCCTGATGCAGAACTATCTCGGTGAACTGCCCAAGGTGAAGGCGCCGCTCTGCCTGCATTGGGGCGACCAGGATTCAATCGCGCCGGTCAATGTGATCGCGCAGATCCAGGACGCGGCCAGGGGCATGGACGATGTGGACATCACAATCTATCCCAACGTGCTGCATGGCTATACCGCGCCGTCCAGCGACGCCTGGAACGAACAAGCCGCCTCCAGTTCGTGGGCTGCCGCCCTGGCAGTACTCGACGGATTGCGCGACAGCGTCGACGCTTGACCGTTTCGCGGGTGCGCGGCCTTGTTTTCGGGGTCAATTGCTTTAAGCCTAAAATATTTTGACTCCTTTCAAAAAAAGATTTAGGCATAAACTAATTGCTCGTTGGAACGGTTGATGAGGGATCGGCATGAAGATCGAAATTATCGGCGGCGGACCGGCGGGGCTGTATTACGCCCTGTTGATGAAAAAGAACGACCCGTCCCACGAGATAACGATTTACGAGCTTAACCGGCCCGACGACACGTTCGGGTTCGGCGTGGTGTTTTCCGCTGAAACCCTCGGTCATTTCCGCGATTACGACGACGTCACCTATGACCGGATGCGCGAGACCTTCGCCTATTGGGACGATATCGAGACCTTTTTCAAGGGCGAGAAAATTACGTCCCGGGGACATGGATTCTGCGGCATGTCGCGCAAGGAACTGTTGCTGATCCTGCAGGCAAGATGCCGCGACCTCGGCGTAAAAATACATTTTGAGACCGACATCACCTCGCTGGATCAGATCGCCCAGGACGCCGATCTGATCGTGGCGGCCAACGGCATCAATAGCTGGATCCGCGAAGCCTATTCGGAAAGCTTCAAGCCCGGCTATGACTGGCGGCCCAACAAATTCGTATGGCTCGGCAGTACAAAACCGCTCGACGCGTTCACATTCGATTTCCGGGAAAACAATGCCGGCATCTGGAATTTGCACGCCTATCAATATAATGACGACATGACCACCATGATCATCGAGACGACCGGCGAGACATGGGAAAAGGCCGGCATGGACGGAGCGACCGAAGATGAAACCGTCGCCTACTGCACCGAGCTATACAAGGATCTGCTCGACGGCCATCCGCTGATCAAGAACCGGTCCCTGTGGCGCAATTTCCCGACCATCATGCTGGAAAGCTATGTTCACGAAAACATGGTGATCATGGGCGATGCCGCCCATACGGCGCATTTCTCCATCGGGTCGGGCACCAAGCTCGCCATGGAGGATGCTATCGCATTGTTCGAGGAATGCACAGCCCATGACAATGTGGGGGATGCGCTGGCCGGATACGATGCCAACCGCCATGACGAAGTCGGGCGCATCGTTCACGCCGCCGAGGTTTCGCTGGTCTGGTTCGAACAGCTGCAGCGCTACTGGGACATGGACCCGACCCAGTTCACCTTCAGCCTGATGTCCCGCTCCAAGGCGATCACCTATGACAATCTCCGGCTGCGCGACGAAAAATTCATCGATCAGGTCGATTCATGGTTTTCACGGGACGCGGCGGCAAGGTTTGATGCCCCCGAGCTGGCGTTGAAGCCCGCGCCGCCCATGTTCGCACCGTTCCAGCTGCGCAACATGCGGCTCGCCAACCGGGTGGTGGTCGCGCCCATGTGCCAGTACTGCGCCGAAGACGGCATGCCCGGCGAATGGCATCATGTGCATTTGACCAGCCGCGCTCTGGGCGGGGCCGGGCTGGTGATGACCGAAATGAGCTGCATCTCGCCCGATGCCCGCATCACGCCGGGCTGCGTCGGAATCTGGTCCGACGATCAGGCGGCGGCGTGGCGTCGCACCATTGATTTCATCCATGACCAGACCTCGTCGAAAATCGCCATGCAGATCGGTCATGCCGGGCGCAAGGGCGCGACGAAACTGGCCTGGGACGGCATCGACCAGCCGCTCGACAGCGGCGGGTGGGAGATCATCGCGCCGTCGCCGCTGCCCTATCTGGCGAACTCACAGGTCCCGCGCGAAATGACCCGCGACGACATGGACCGGGTGAAAGGCGATTTCGTCGCCGCCTTCCGGCGCGCCGCTTCCATCGGCATCGACATGGCCGAACTGCACTGCGCCCATGGTTATCTGCTGGCCGGGTTCCTGTCGCCGGTAACCAACAGGCGCGACGACGATTATGGCGGGTCCATGGAAAACCGGCTGCGTTTCCCGCTGGAAGTGTTCGATGCCTGTCGCGAAGTCTGGCCCGATGAACGCCCCATGTCGGTGCGCATTTCGGCCCATGACTGGGTGGCCGGCGGCAATGACGGCGACGATGCGCTGGAAATCGCGCGCGCGTTCAAATCCCGCGGCTGCGATCTGGTCAACGTGTCCACCGGCCAGACCGACTCCGCCGAACAGCCGGTCTATGGCCGCATGTTCCAGACGCCGTTTTCGGAACAGATCAGGCTTGAGGCGGATATTCCCACCATCGTCGCGGGCAATATCTTCACCTGGGATCAGGTCAATACGATTGTCGCCTCGGGCCGGTCCGATCTCGTGGCGCTGGCCCGGGCCCATCTCTACAACCCGTACTTCACCCAGCATGCGGCGGCCCATTACGGCTATGACGCCATGCCCTGGCCCGACCAGTACGGCTCGGCCAAATTCGCCGCCTTCCGTCAGTTCGAGCGGGACAGGCTGGCATTGCAGGAACTGCGCGAAGCGGCCAAGCCCGAATCCCAACGGGCCACGCGTTCGTTCATGGCCCACGCCGCCCAGACAAAAGCCGCCGAATTCGAAATGCAGGGCGCGGCCGTCGGCGCGGCGGCAACGGCGGACGCCAAGCGACGGGATTAGGCGCAGAGCGCCTGGTCGAGATCGCGGATGATGTCGTCGGCGGTTTCGAGCCCGACCGAGATGCGCATGACTTCCGGCCCCGCGCCGGCGGCTTCGCGCTGGTCGTCGGTGAGCTGGCGGTGGGTGGTCGACGCCGGATGCAGGATCAGGCTTCTTGTGTCGCCCACATTGGCCAGGTGGGACAGCAGCTGGCAGGCTTCCACGAACCGTACCCCCGCATCGAACCCGCCCTTGAGCCCGAAGGTGAACACGGAGCCCGCGCCCTTGGGCAGGTATTTTTCCGCCAGATCCCGGTACGGGCTCGACGAAAGCCCCGCATAGGACACCCAGTCGACCGCGGGGTGATCTTCCAGGAATTCGGCCACCTTCTGGGCGTTGGCCACGTGGCGGTCCATGCGCAGCGGCAGGGTTTCGATACCGGTAATGGTCATGAAGGCGTTCATGGGCGCCATGGCCGGGCCAAAATCACGCAGCGCGACGGCGCGCGCCTTCATGGTGAAGCCGAAATCGCCGAAGGTCTCATAGAATGTCAGCCCGTGATAGGCCGGGTCGGGCTGGGTCATGGTCGGGAATTTGTCGTTCTGGTTCCAGTCGAACTTGCCGGATTCCACCACCACGCCGCCCATGGAAGTGCCGTGGCCGGACAAGAACTTGGTGGTCGAGTGGATCACGATGTCCGCGCCCCACTGGATCGGCTGCCACAGATAAGGCGTCGCCATGGTGTTGTCGCAGATCAACGGAATGCCGGCCTCATGGGCGATGGCGGCGACCGTTTCCACGTCGATCACCACGCCGCCCGGGTTGGCCAGGGGCTCCAGGAAAATCGCCTTGCAGCCGGGCGTCATGGCGCGGCGAAAATTTTCCGGGTCGGTGCCATCGACGAAGATCGCATTCCAGCCGAGCCGCTTGAAGCTGACGCCAAGCTGGGTGATCGATCCGCCATAGAGATTCTTCGAGACCAGGAATTCATCGCCCGGGCTGAGCAGTGAAAAGAACGCCAGGAACTGCGCCGCATGGCCCGACCCGGCGGCGCAGGCCGCCCGCCCGCCTTCCAGGCTCGCCACCCGTTCCTCCAGCACCGCCACCGTCGGGTTGGTCAGGCGCGAATAGATAAAGCCGAAGGTCTGCAGATTGAACAGGGACGCCGCATGGTCCACATCGTCGAACACATAGGACGTGGTCTGGTAGATCGGCGTGTTGCGCGCGCCGGTCGCGGGGTCGGGCGCGGCCCCGGCATGGATCGATCGGGTTTCGAAACCGAATTCATTCATCTGCCGGTCATCATGATCTTCGGTCATAAGCGGAGCCTCGGCCGTTTGGAGGATATCACGCCCGTATTGACGCCGGCCCAGCCCAGCTCGTGATGCAGCCGGCCGAACTCTATCTTGGGGCAGCGGTCCATGATCACAATCAGCCCGGCGGCCTCTGCCCGGGCGGCGGCTTCGTCATTGCGCACGCCGAGCTGCATCCAGATGAATTTGATGCCTTTCTCTGGGGCGATCCCGATGGCTTCGTCGACGATGGCTCCGGCGGCGTCCGAATTGCGGAAGATATCGACCATCTCGAACCTGTCCGGGATATCGGCCAGCCTCGCATATGTTGTCTCGCCGTGGATAAGGTCGCCCGCCGACCCCGGATTGACCGGGATCACGCGAAAGCCTTTTTGCTGCAGATACTTCATGGCGAAGTTGGACGGCCGCACCCAATTGGCCGATGCGCCGGCCATGGCGATGGTCGTGGTCTCATTCAAAATGCGCAGGATCAGCGTGTCGGGATAGGTTAGGGGGGGCATGTTCAGCGTCCTTCCCATTCCGGGGAACGTTTTTCGAGGAAGGCGTCGATGCCTTCGCCGGCGTCGCGGGTCAGCATGTTGCGGGTCATGACCTCGCTGACATAGGCGTAGGCCTCGGGCAGTTCCATGTCCATCTGGCGGTAGAACGCCTCCTTGCCCATGGCGATGGTCAGGGGCGATTTACCCTTGATGGCGTCGGCCAGCCTGGCGACTTCATCGTCGAGTTGGAGGCGCTCCACCGACCGGTTGATCAGCCCATATTGTTCGGCCCGGGCCGCATCGATGGGCTCGCCGGTCAGCAGCAATTCCATGGCCTGCTTGCGCCCGATATTGCGCGCCAGCGCGACCATGGGCGTGGAACAGAACAGCCCGATATTGACCCCCGGCGTGGCGAATTTGGCGTCCGTGGCCGCGATGGCCAGATCGCAGCTCGCCACCAGCTGGCAGCCCGCGGCGGTCGCCATGGCGTGCACCTTGGCGATCACCGGTTTGGGCAGGCCGATGATCGCCAGCATCAGCTCGCTGCATTGGGAAAACAGAGCCCGATATTGGTCGCGCCCCGGATTGCCGCGCATTTCGCGCAGATCATGGCCGGCGCAAAAAGCCGGACCGTTGGCCGCGATCACCACCACCCGGATGGACTCATCCCCGGCGATGGCGTCGATCTCGCGCTTCATTTCCGCCATTAGCCCGACCGAAAGCGCATTGCGCGCGCCGGGCCGGTTCATGGTCAATGTGGCCACGCCCTCCGCATCGTGGCGCAGCAGGATCGGCGCGTCGTCTTTTCGTTGTATCTCGGCCATGGCCGGAACCCGTTCATCCTGTTGGAAATCCGAAGATGCACCGCGCGCCGCCCAACGTCAAACTCCCGCCGTCAAACTCAAGGCGTCATCCCTGGCGGACACAAATCGCCTCCAGGCAACGGTAACATAATACCGCGTTTTTAACTCATTGAAAACACGCGGTTAAATCATGATATTGGGTCATGTTTTATGTTGACTGAGAAATTTTCCATGACATACTCCGCGACCGTGAAAAGAACGGGCTGCGTGCTGGTTCCGTACATGAAACTCATTTGGTGAGACTTGATGAAAACCTATACCGCCAAGCCCGAAGACGTGGTGGCCAAGTGGCATCTGATTGATGCCGAAGGCCTCGTGCTCGGGCGGCTTGCCACCATCGCGGCGATGATCCTGCGCGGCAAGCATAAACCGATGTTTTCGACCAATATCGATTGCGGCGATTTTATCGTCGTGATCAACGCTGAAAAAGTGTTGATGACCGGTCGCAAGCGCGATAACAAAACCTATTACTGGCACACCGGCCATCCCGGCGGCATCAAGTCCCGCACGGCGGCACAGATCCTCGACAGCGCCCATCCGGAACGCGTGCTCCAGAAGGCGATCGAGCGCATGCTGCCGAAGGGTCCCATGGGCACCCAGCAGTTCCGCAAGCTCAAGGTCTATGCCGGCCCCGATCATCCCCATGATGCGCAGAATCCGGCAAAGCTGGATATCGCGGCGATGAATCCCAAGAACACCCGCACGAATACGCGCGCAAGCACAGGGAGCGCCTGACCATGGCTGATCAGGATAACGATACGGCCACTGGCACGGAGACGGCCACTGGTACGGATTCCGGTACGGGCACACTGGGCGATCTCATGACCGACGCTCTCGCCAGCGCGGCCGCGGAAGCAACGCCGGTCGTTGCGCCGGTCGGTTCCGGCGATTCGTCAGAAGCGGCGATTACCTATGTACAGAAGCTCGACGCCCAGGGCCGGGCCTATGCCACGGGCAAGCGCAAGAACGCCGTCGCGCGGGTCTGGATCAAGCCGGGTTCCGGCAAGATCACGGTCAATGGCCGCGACGTTTTGACCTATTTTGCGCGCCCGGTGCTGCGGATGATCCTCAATCAGCCCTTCGAGGCGTCCAACCGCAAGGAACAGTATGATATCTGGTGCACGGTCAAGGGCGGCGGATTGTCTGGACAAGCCGGCGCGGTGCGCCACGGCCTGTCCCGCGCGCTGACCTATTTCGAACCGGAACTGCGCGGCGTCCTGAAAAAGGGCGGCTTCCTGACCCGGGATTCACGGGTCGTCGAACGGAAGAAGTACGGCCGAGCGAAAGCCCGCCGAAGCTTCCAGTTCTCCAAGCGCTGATATTACATTCAAAAACATCGTTGTGTTTCAAGAGCTTATCTTCGGATAA
>CALGIA010000037.1 GCA_937916005.1 uncultured Rhodospirillaceae bacterium | reverse complement strand
GGACAAAGGCAAACAGATACACAATTGCAATCCTTGCGCCGATGGCTTTCCCGCCGTCCTCTTCAAGTGGCTTTAGTTTCATATCGAGCTGGCCTTTTGATCGGGCCGCAATAAAAGCCACGATGTGGCGATCAATCAATCCGGGCAACTCGCCGGTCTTGCGCACCACGGCTTCAAGGGCGGGCATGAGATCGCGCAGTGAATACACATAGGCTTTGTCCAAAAGGGGACTCATACAGGGCGCGAATGAATTGAGATCGTAAAGGCATCTTTCAATTCCGTAACCGGGCGTGCTGGTTTTCAGCAACTGCTGAACCCGCTTGATGTTCTTTTTCGCCGACAACTGGTCTATAAGCAGGTTGTCTTCGCGGTTTTGCGTCCAGTCAAGCGAAACTCCGGAATCGATGCATTCCGCAATGCGCTGGATGCCATCGGTATTTTTTGTCCGAACCGCTTCGGCCAGCATCGCTCCGACACCATCGGGGAACATGATCAAACCCTGAAAACGCATGGGGCCCAAGGGATCAAGGACCTGGCAAATCCGGGTTGGCAGAAACTTGTCATTTTTATCGGTCGTGTTTTCCAGAAGCTCCGTGATGACTTCGGACATCGGTTGATCGCCATCGGTGTCGACAAGGTTGCGATTTACCCACTTCAGAAAATCAACGCTTCTAATCGCCGCGCTCGCCGCAACCGGCTGATCGCCGAAAGCCTGGGCCAGCATCCGGTTATGGCGAATGCTCACACCTTCAAATTCGAATCCACGGTCTGCACGCGATTCTCTTGCGATGGGGACCGAGCGACGCTGTTCGCCCTCGAGAAATTCTTCGAGATCTTCCAGCGTCCAGCGTTCGAAAGGATCGTCACAGAGCAGACCGCGGAGCAGTTCGCGGAGCCCAAGCGGGGGGCGTTCATCCCCAAGAAGCGCGGCAAAAGACCCCACTGTCGCTTTCCCCTCGACAATCTGCTGAGCCGGCAAGTGGGCCACGGGACAATAGCCTAGCGCGAGAAACAGGGTCGTGGCGCCGAGCGCGTACATGTCATCGGCAATAGTGCCGGGACCGCGACCGCTCATGGGAGTCATGCCCATTTCGATCGTCTCAAGAATGGGCGACTGACCCCAGCCAGGCGGCACCGTCACACAGTCTCCAAATTGGATCCAGCTATTGTCCACTCCGGATGCATACATATTATCGGGTCGAATTGCGCGATGAACCTGATTGCGCCTCGCAAAAGCCCCGAGGGTGTCCCACGCACTTTTGATGACTCCATTGATAATAGACTCAAGCTTAAAAGGCTCGATCCGTTCATCCAGGGACTGCATCAACGGATTGCCCATCGGCCGGTCGAAAAACACTGAAAAACCCCGGCGTTTTTCGGGCGTCCAGAATACCGGGCCCCATTCAAGGGCGTGCATGATCCGGACATCGCCCATATTCTTGAACTGGACCATGGTTTCCACACGCGGAATAACGCCGGGTTCGCAAATCCGGGCGAAGATTTGTCGTGTCGGATTTTTGAGGTCGGTGGCGTCAAACGCGGTTGCGCCAAGGAGGTCCAGTTCTGGAACAGGCGAATTCGGGTGAATCTGGTAACGCTCGTCGAGGACAATTTCACCTGTCGTCGGCCGATCAGTCGCAAACACCGAAGATACGTCAGAATCAGCGGTCAAGACATCCGCTCCAATACTCGCCAATTTACGCTTACTGAACACAATTATTCAGATTCGAGTATACCGACGGAGCGCAAATGGAACGTTAACGCTATAGATTAACCTGAATGGTCGAAAACCGCGGATTTCAGGTCTTTAAGCCGTATTTTGCCGAACTTTGAGGAAAGGTGGGGGTGGGATGCCCGTTTCAAGCCTAAAGCGAGAACGGGTCCCGGACAAGGATTGTGTCCTCGCGCTCCGGGCTGGTTGACAGAAGCGCCACCGGCGCCTCGATCAATTCCTCTATACGGCGAATATATTTCACTGCCGTCGCGGGCAAATCGGCCCAGCTCCGGGCGCCCTGCGTGCTGTCCGCCCATCCCTCGAAAACTTCATAAACAGGCACGACGGCCTCCTGGGCGGCACGGCCCGATGGGAAATGGCTGAATTCCGCCTCGCCGATACGGTACCCCACACAAACCTCCAGGGACTCCATACCGTCGAGCACATCAAGCTTGGTCAGGGCGATACCGTCAATTCCACCGATTTTTATAGCCTGGCGCACCATGACCGCATCGAACCAACCGCAGCGTCGCGGCCGTCCGGTCACGGTGCCGAACTCCTTGCCCCGCTCACCCAGCAATTGGCCAACGTCATTTTCCTGTTCGGTGGGAAACGGTCCGCTGCCGACGCGGGTCGTATAGGCCTTGGTGATGCCGAGGACATATCCGATTGTCCTGGGGCCGACTCCGGATCCGGCCGCCGCCTGGCCGGCATGGGTATTGGAAGACGTCACAAAGGGATAGGTGCCGTGATCCACATCCAGCATTGCCCCCTGGGCGCCCTCAAACAGGATACGCTTGCCCTCGCGGCGAGCGTCGTCGAGAAACTGCCAAACCGTATCAACGAAGGGAAGAATGGCAGGGGTAATGTCGCGCAACGGACCGAGAATTTCGTCGCGGCCGATTTCCGTCGCGCCTAATCCGCGCAAAACGGCGTTGTGATGCTGCAACAATTCATCCACCCGCTCGCCCAGTAATTCAGTATCGGACAGATCGCTGACCCGGATCGCGCGTCGGGCAACCTTATCCTCATAAGCCGGGCCGATGCCGCGCCCGGTGGTGCCGATGCGTCCACTGCCCCGCGCTTCCTCGCGCGCGCGGTCGACGATGCCGTGTATCGGCAGGATCAAGCAGGCATTTTCAGCCAGCTTCAGCGTCTCGGGTGTCACCGTGACGCCCTGCGCGCGAATGTTTTCGATTTCCTGAAGCAGCGCCCAGGGATCAACAACCACGCCATTCCCGATAATCGAGGTCTTATTGGGACGGACAACGCCCGACGGCAACAGGCTGAGCTTGTAGGTGACGCCATCGATGACCAGCGTATGACCGGCGTTATGGCCGCCCTGGAAACGCACCACGACATCGGCGCGCTCGGACAGCCAGTCCACGATTTTACCCTTGCCTTCATCGCCCCACTGGGCGCCGACGACCGCGACGTTACCCATGCCTGCTACCCCTTACCCACTTCGCGGATTTCACCTGCCACCGACACATGCGAACACCCCTGCCGCCGCGCTTCCGCAGCCGCATCATCGACAATATCAAGCCCACGAATGGTAATCCAGCCATCGTGGCGCAGTTTCCGCGCAACATCCGCATCGACCTCAAGCGGCAGGAATATCGATCGTCCCGCTTCAATCTCCGGCATGACGCGCATGATGGTATCGAGAAAAAGCGTAAAACCGGTCCCGGCTTCCGCCGTTCCGTTGACCGAAGAAATATAGCGTCCGCCGGCGCCCAGTTCACCCCGCGCGCCGGTCGGAAAAATCGTGAAGCTGACACCGGTGTGATATTCAAACCCGCGGTTCTCAACCGGATCGAGCGTTAGATCCACCGACGGCGCCGCCGCGCGTACGCGACGCAGCACATCGGCGACCCGGTCACGCTCCGCGCCGGCGGCGGCGGGCAGATCGAGTTCCAGCAGCAGCGCAATACACTGCTCGGCCTTCCCGCTGGCTGAGAGAAGCCGTCCGAACAGTCCCTGCCCCTCATCATCCAGTCGCTGAACCACTTCGGCGTCTTTTCGGTCAAGCGCGGCGCGAAGCTCGTCCCTTTTTTCGTCGGAGAAACCAAGCGCGTCACATAAGGCGGGAACCAGCGTCGGAATTGTCAGATCAATCGAGAAATCCACGACACCAAGCGCCGTCAATGCTTCGGCCGCCATGACAATAACTTCGGCATCAGCTGCCGCGGTTTCACGACCGATGAGTTCAACGCCCACTTGGGCGAATTGACGTTCCGGCTGAAGCTGGGTTCCCCGGATACGAAGGACTTCGCCCGAATAGCTGAGCCGCAGCGGACGAGGCTCGTTTTTCAGCCGGGTCGAGGCAATACGGGCGATCTGGGGCGTGATGTCGGCGCGGACGCCCATCATGCGCTGTGAAACAGGGTCCATAAGGCGGAAAATATGGCCAGACATGGCGGCGCCCGCTCCGCTCAGGAGTCCTTCTTCGAACTCCACCAGCGGCGCCTTAACCCTCGAATAGCCAAGGCCGGCAAAATGACCGATCAGCCGTTCGATCACATCGGCTTCGAAACCGGCGGTCGGCGGCAACATATCCCGCAAACCATCCGGTAACAGCGCTCTCCGCTCTAACTCCGTCATTGCCTGAAACGCTCTCGGACCATCGGAAATTATATGGCGGCAAAACCTAGACCCACAACGGGATTATTAAGCTGTTTAACCGCCATATCCAGTCGGCGTTACTAGCGGTTTTGCCCGCCCGGCGCAAATGGTAATAAGTTTAGAATTTGAGCGTACGGGCCTGAACCACGCCTGTCACGGCGCGAACGTCATTGAGAACCGTGTCGGGAATCGGTCCATCGATTTCGATCAAAGCGACGGCGTCTCCGCCGGCTTCACCCCGACCGAGATGGAAAGTCGCGATGTTCACGTCCGCAGCGCCCAGAATCGAGCCCAACCGCCCGATGAAACCGGGCTTGTCCGCGTTGATGGTATAGAGCATATGCGGCCCGAGTTCGGCTTCCAGCCCAACACCGTTAAGGTTCACGATACGCGGCTTGTCCCCGCCGAACAGCGTTCCGGCAAATTTCCGGGTCCGGTTTTCCGACGTGACCGTGACGCTGATCAATGTCTGGTATTCGGAATCACGCTCATGCTTGACCTCGGAAACGGCGATATCGCGTTCCCGAGCCAGGATCGGCGCGTTGATCATATTGACCGACTCCATGACCGGCGCCAGCAAGCCGCAGAGCAGGCTGGCTGTCATCGGCTTGGTATTGAGCTGGGCCACCGTGCCCTCATATTCGATCGCAACCGATTTGATACTGCTTTCCGCGATTTGCCCGGCCAGGCTTCCAAGCTGTTTGGCAAGGGTCATGTAGGGAAGGAGCCTCGGCGCTTCCTCGGCGCTGACCGACGGCATGTTGATCGCGTTCACGACCGCTCCATCGACCAGGAAATCCGACATCTGCTCGGCGACCTGAAGCGCGACCTTTTCCTGCGCTTCGGTGGTTGCCGCTCCCAGATGAGGAGTGGCGACCACATTGTCACGTCCGAACAGGCTGAAATCTTTCGGCGGCTCGACCGCATAGACATCGACCGCCACACCGGCGACCTGACCGGAGTCAAGCGCGTCCTTGAGGTCGGCCTCGACGATCAACTCGCCACGGGCGCAGTTGATGATACGGACACCATTTTTAGTCTTGGCGAACGCGGCCGCGTCGAGTATGTCGCGGGTCGCGTCGGTCAGCGGCGTATGCAAAGTGATGAAATCGGCCCGGCGCAACAATTCATCGAGTTCGGCCTTCTCCACCCCAAGGGTGTTGGCGCGCTCGGGCGATAGATACGGGTCATAGGCCACGACTTTCATGCGCAACCCCAACGCCCGTTCGGCGACGATCGACCCGATATTGCCGCATCCGATAATGCCAAGCGTCTTGCCCGTCAGTTCCACGCCCATGAAGCGCGATTTTTCCCACTTGCCGGATTGCGTGCTTTGGTCCGCCGCCGGAATTTGCCGGGCCAAGGCAAACATCAGGGCGATGGCATGTTCGGCGGTGGTGATCGAATTGCCGAACGGCGTGTTCATGACCACCACGCCGCGCGCGGAGGCGGCGTTGACATCCACGTTATCGACGCCGATACCGGCGCGTCCGATGACTTTAAGATTGATCGCCGCATCCAGAACGGCTTCGGGAACCTTGGTCGCCGAGCGCACGGCCAATCCGTGATAATCGCCGATGCAGGCGATCAGCTCTTCGGGCGTCATGCCGACTTTGACATCCACGTCGAGGCCCCGTTCACGAAAGATTTCCGCCGCGCGCGGGCTAAGGTCATCTGAAATCAGTACTTTGGTCACAATATTCTCCTTAATCTGAAGAGGCCGGAAACCTAAAGAGGCCGGATCTAAATAGGCGCTATGCGTGCCTAGGCCTGCAGTTCCTGCTTGAGCTGGGCATAGGCCCAGTCGAGCCAGGGGAGCAGCGCCGCCATATCCGCTGTTTCCACGGTAGCGCCAGCCCACAGGCGAAGCCCGGGAGGTGCATCGCGATATCCGTTGATATCGTAGGCAACGCCTTCCTGATCGAGCACCTCTTCCATGCGCTTGGTTGCGGCCGATTGCTGATCGTCCGGCAATGCGGCGAACCAGGGATCGACCACGCTGAGGCAGACCGAGGTGCAGGATCGGGTCTCCGGCGTTCGCGCGAGAAAATCGACCCAGTCCGTATCCGCGACCCAGTCGGCGATTGCCGCCAGATTGGCTTCCGAACGTGCGATCAGCCCATTGAGGCCGCCGATTTTCTCGCCCCAGATCAACCCATCCAGCGCGTCTTCGACGCAGAGCATCGACGGCGTGTTGATGGTTTCACCGCGGAAAATACCCTCGATCAATTTGCCGCCCGATGTAAGGCGGAAGATTTTCGGCATGGGCCAGGCCGGGCTGTGGCTTTGCAGCCGTTCGACCGCGCGCGGACTTAAAATCAGCATGCCGTGCGCCGCTTCGCCGCCCATCACCTTCTGCCATGAATACGTCACCACATCGAGCTTGTCCCATGGCAGATCCATGGCGAATACCGCCGAGGTGGCATCGCAGATGGTCAGGCCTTCACGGTCGTCGGCGATCCAGTCGCCGTTGGGCACCCGCACGCCCGAGGTCGTGCCGTTCCAGGTGAAAACCACATCGCGCTTGGGGTCGGTCTGGGTCAGATCCGGCAGGGAGCCATAGTCGGCGCTCAAGTCACGGACATCGTCGAGGCCGAGCTGCTTGATCACATCGGTGACCCAGCCGGCGCCGAAGCTTTCCCATGACAGCATGTCCACGCCGCGCGGCCCCAGCAGGGACCAGAGCGCCATTTCGACCGCGCCGGTATCCGACGCGGGCACAATGCCGATGCGATAATTGTCGGGAACGCCCAGGATCGTTCGAGAGCGTTCGATAACGTCCTTGAGACGGGCCTTGCCCGGGGCGGACCGATGGGACCGGCCGAGAACGGCGTCGTCAAGCGCCGATAACGTCCACCCGGGACGCTTCGCGCAGGGACCTGAAGAAAAACATGGGTTTTGCGGCCGGACATCCGGCCGTTGGGGTATTGTCATCTGATAACTCTCCCTTACAGAAGAGGCGTAATCCGTTGGGGGATCATGGCCCGGCGCCTATGTAGGGGGTTGGACCAGCCCCGTCAACACCGATGGCGAGATTTGAGGCGATTTAAGATATGATCCGGATCATTGCCCCGCATGGAGCCCCAAATGACCATTGAACTATATGAGCTCGTCGGCGTCGAAGACCGCCGTTTCAGCCCCTATTGCTGGCGCATTCGCATGGCGCTGGCCCATAAAGGGCTTGAGGCGGACATCGTCCCGTGCCGTTTCACGGAAAAGGACAAGATCGCCTTCAGCGGTGGCCAGACGGTTCCGGCACTCCGCGACGGCGCAACGGAGCTGACCGAATCCTGGGCGATTGCCTGCTATCTGGAAGACAATTATGCCGACCGGCCATCATTATTTGGCGGCGACATCGGACGGGCCGAGGCCCGATTCATCAACCATTGGGTCGATTCCACCCTGCATGCGACCATGATCCGGCCGGTGCTGCTCGACATCCACGACCATCTCGATCCGGTCGACCAGGCCTATTTCCGCGAGACCCGGGAAAAGCGCCTGGGCGCCACACTGGAGGAAATTCAAGGCCAGCGCGACCAGGTCCGCCCTGCCCTGAACAGATCCTTCCGGCCGTTGAATGCCTTGTTGAAGGAGCAGGACTTCGTCTGCGGCGACGCCCCGGCCTATGGCGATTACATCGTGTTTGGCGCTTTCCAATGGGTTCGCAGCATCTCCCCCTACGCCATGGTCGAATCCGACGACCCGATTCACGCGTGGCGCGAACGCATGCTCGACCTGTATGATGGCCTGGCCCGAAACGTCACCGCCTATCCGTCGTGATCTGACCAGGTATATTACGCCATGCATGAAGAGCAGTCGCATATTCTGGTCGTCGATGATGACACAAGGCTGCGCGAACTGCTCAGCAAATATCTGAGCGAGAATGGCTTTCGCGTCACCACGGCGACGGACGCCGCCGATGCGCGCGCCAGGCTTGGCGCACTGATATTTGATCTGATCGTACTCGACGTGATGATGCCGGGCGAAAACGGTTACGACTTTACCGCCAGCGTGCGCGAAACCTCGCGGGTGCCGATCCTGTTATTGACCGCGATGGGCGAATCCGACGACCGCATCAAGGGTCTCGAACACGGCGCCGATGATTACCTGACCAAGCCGTTCGAGCCCCGCGAACTCGTGCTGCGCATCGGTACGATCTTGCGCCGCGCCGCGCCGCCGCCGAGCACCGCCGTTGTGATCTTTGGCGATTGCACCTTCGATGTCGTGGCGCAACGCCTGTCGCGGAAGGATCAGCCTGTGCGGCTAACGCCGGTTGAAGCGAGTCTTCTGAAAACCCTTGCGATCAATGCCGGCGTGACCCTGTCGCGCGATGAACTCATCCACCGCAGCCGCATCGAAGGCAATGCGCGCACCGTCGATGTCCAGGTAACAAGGCTGCGGCGCAAGATCGAAGCCGACCCGCGATTACCCCGCTATTTGCAAACCGTGCGCGGCGAAGGGTATGTGTTGTGGCCCGATTGATAATTCTGTTACCCGGTTTAGCCGCAAGGAAGCGCCACGCATGATCAAACGTTTGTTGCCGCGCACATTTCTGGGCCGGTCGGTTATGATCATCGTCACGCCGCTGATCCTGGTGCAGGTGGTATCGACCTGGGTCTTTTATGACCGCCATTGGGATAATGTCACCAAGCGACTGGCCAATGCTGTCGCCGGCGAAATTTCCATGGTCATGTTCACCATGTCCAAAATTCCCGGACCGGAGCATCGCGCCCTGGTGCTGCAAGCGGCGAGCTACGCCGGGCTTCGAATCAAGTTCACCAAAGACGCCATCCTGCCCAATATTGCGCCGGAGATCGGCAATGGCATCCTCGACCGCCGGCTCTCCAAGGCGCTCGCGGAAAGGGTCGCGCGACCGTTCCACATGGATACCTGGAGCGATGATAGAAACGTTAAAATCCGGGTCCAGCTCCGCAGTGGAATTTTGGATGTCGTGGTCTCGCGCGAAAGGCTGTTCAGCTCCACCACATACATCTTCGTGATGTGGATGGTCGGCACATCGATGGTGATGTTCGCCATCGCCAGCGTCTTCATGCGCAACCAGGTGCGTCCAATCCGACGTCTTGCCCTTGCCGCCGAGAGCTTCGGCATGGGGCGCGACAGCCCCGACATCAAACCGGAAGGCGCGACGGAAATCCGTGTCGCAGCAACCGCTTTCAACCTCATGCGCGAACGGATCCAGCGCTCCATCACGCAACGTACAGAGATGTTGGCCGGGGTGTCCCATGATTTGCGCACGCCGCTGACGCGCATGAAGCTGGAACTCGCCATGCTGGGAGACGGCAAGGAAGTCAACGATCTGAAATCCGACGTCGCCCAGATGGAAACCATGGTCGAGGAGTATCTCGCCTTCGCGCGCGGCGAGAGCACCGAAACCGTCGTCACACGGGATATCGGAACCATCCTCGACGATGTCGCCGCCGGGGCGCGGCGCGAGGGCGCCGATATTTCGCTGTCACGGGACGGCGACCTGACGATGCCGGTCCGGCCCGATGCCTTCCGCCGCGGCATTACCAATCTGGTGGGCAACGCGATGCGCTATGCCGACCATGTGGTGATTCAATCGCGGCGCGATAACGACGTGATCGAAATCCTGATCGACGACGATGGCCCGGGAATTCCACCCGAGGAACGTGAGGAAGTCTTCCAGCCATTTTACCGGCTCGACAGTTCGCGCAATCTGGAAACCGGTGGCACCGGGCTGGGGCTGACCATCGCCAAGGATGTGATCAGAAGCCATGGCGGAGAACTGCGTCTCGAAGAATCGCCCGCCGGCGGAGTCCGGGCGCGGCTCCGGCTACCGGTCTGAAACAGTACGACGAAAAAATGACCGCCGCCCGGAGGGGCGACGGTCCAACTACTACAACACTTACTGGGACTACGCGGTACTTTCGATAGGGGCGCGCACCGGCCGGACGCGCCCGGGGATCAGATGGAAACCCTGATATCGATTATTTCGCGGACTTGGCGGTGTCGGATGCCGTATCGGCGGCCACGAGCCCGGCCATTTCCGAGAACCCTTCGGTCATCCGGTCGGCCATGACGCGCATCGCCTGATCGGCCGTGGCGCGAACCATGCCCGTGATCTCGCCCGCGTTGGCAACACCGGTCTCGAAAGCTTCCTTGCAAAGCCCGGCCTGGCGCGACATGCCATCGCTGGGCGACATCGGATCGGCATAGGATTTGGCGGTCTGGGCGCTGTTTTCATAGGTTTCGCGAAGAATCTCGGCATTGCGCTGGGCAATGGCCTGAAAGCCTTCCACGGCCATGCGGTTGGCGGTGACGAAGGCTTCAAAGTTACGCTGCTGCGCCGCAGCAATTTCTTCGAATTTCATCTCTGGAAAAGTCGGCATGTTCGGGATATTGAAATTTCCCCAGATTTTGGAAAAATCCCAGTTTTCCGCGCCTTGATTGCGTTTAGCCATGGTTCGATTCCTATGTTGCAGTGCAGCATTCTTACCCTATATAGCAGGTCAAAGCCAAATATCAAGGATTTTTATTGCGTTGCAGCATTTGGGGCGGCGATTTTAGTCGGAATCGGGGGCTGCCCTGGCGGCGAGGCCAATCGTCATGGCCAACCGCTCGGCCCGGCGCAGCGCGCGGTCGAGATGGGCCAGGGTGCGCCCGAGGTCAGGGCTGTCGTCGCGCAGCCAGACATAAAGGGTGGAGAGGTAGATCGCGGCGAGTCCCTTGGTCCGCAGACGTCCCCGCACTCCGGAAGATGCGACCCCCGCCGCTTCGAGGCTCCACGCCATGGACCGCAGCAGCCGGGGGCCGCCACATAAAGCCGCTGCCGGATCCGCCAGCGTGTCGCGCAGGATGGAGCCAATGGCGGGCTTGTAATCCTGCAAGGCTTCGAGCCGCCGCACCAGCACGTCGAGCAGCCGGTCGTTTATGGGTTCATCCCGGGCCTCATCATCGGTTCCTTCGAGGACGACGGCATCGATCTTGTCGCTGAACGCCCGAAGGATCGCGCCTTTGGAGGAGAATACCGCGTGAAGCTGAGACAGGCTCACCCCCGCCCCGTCGGCGATATCGGTGAGCGTAACGGCGCGCCAACGGCGCTCGGCGGCAAGGGCCATTGCCGCCTTGATCACCCTGTCGGGGCTGGGTTTGCGCGGAGCCGCCATCTCAAGCCTCAATATTCAGCCGATCGGACTCTACGCCGGTTAACCCGGCTTTCCAAGAACCTGAAAAGTTCAGCCGGCGAGTTCCCGCGAACGCCGGGTCGCGGCGTCCAGTGCCCGGGTCATCAACTGTTGCAACCCGTCCTTGTCTTCCATCAGAACGCCGAGCGCGGCTTCGGTGGTGCCACCCGGACTGGTGACATTGCGGCGGAGCTGGTCGGCGGGCTCGTCCGACTGACGCGCCAGTTCGCCCGATCCGGCCACCGTCGCCCGCGCCAGCCGCGCGGCGATGTCGGCCGGCAACCCGGCCGCAACGCCGGCTTCGGCCATGCATTCGATCATCAGGAATACATAGGCGGGGCCGCTACCGGACAATGCCGTAACCGGATCAATCAAGCCCTCGTCCTCGACCCAAACCACCTCGCCAACCGCTTCCAGGAGGCCCTGGCACAGCGCGCGCTGGCCGTCCGAAACCAGACCATTTGCGCAAGCCGCAGTGATGCCGCGCCGCACGGCCGCCGGGGTATTGGGCATGCAACGCACGATCGCCGCCGCGTCGCCCAACGCCTGTTCAAAAAACCGGATCGGCTTGCCCGCGGCGATCGACATGAAAACCGTCCCCGCGCCCGCGAAACGGCGATAGAGCGGCGCGATGGAATCGAGCCCCTGGGGCTTGACGGCGAAGATCACGATTTCCGGATTGTAATCGTCCGCCAGTTCGGTGACGTCGCCGACGGCATTGACCCCGAACTGGGCGCGCGCCTGGACGGCGGCTTCTTCCATCGGTTCGACGATGGTGATTGCAGCGGGGTCCGCGCCGCGCTCGATCCAGCCCTGGAGCATCGCTCCACCCATCTTGCCGCACCCGACGAGCAGGGTTTCTTGCGCCATGACTGATCTCCGTTCCGGTGTCTCCGCCCGGCGATCCTGACTCAGGCTTCCCCGGCGGTCTCGAGAATTGCGGCCTGGATGGCCTCCTCGGGGGTTTTACCAGCCCAGATGACAAATTGGAACGCGGGATAGAAGCGCTCGCATTCGGTCAGCGCGATATCAAGCAGATCCTCGAGCTGTTCAACGCTGGCCCCCTGGCTTCCGCGCAACAGATTGGCATGGCGAAACACGGGCATGCCTTCCTCCGACCAGAGATCGAAATGTCCGACCAGCATTTTTTCATTGATCAGACTCTGCAACATGGCCACCTCGGTCCGCTTGCGCTCCGGCACCTTGAGATCAAAGGCGCAGGCGAAGAGCAGCGCGCCCACATCGAAATGCCAGGAAAAATACATGCGGTAATCGCACCAGTGGCCCAGGACTTCGAGCGACAGATCATCATCCGTCGAGCGGTCAAAGGACCAACCATGCCCACCGGCGATCTGCTCCATGAGATCAAGGGGATTGGCAAAGTTTTCTTCAAACATATCAAGCGCCAGCGTCATGGCAGTCCCCCAAACTTTCGCGAAACCTTCGCGCCGAGCCAAATATAGTATGCCTTAACAGGTCAAACACTATGGAAGGTAGGTTGCCAGATGCCTGGAGGGGACGCAAGAGGGGGAATACCATATCTTGTGGATATCATCGGATTATCCACACAAGTTATGGGCCGATCGCCGCACGAATGGTCGTTACGGACGAATCAGGCAGAGCTCTGGGAGCGCAATCAGTCCGGCGCCGATGGCTCGGATGATTTGGCGCGCGCGCGCGGTTTGGCTTTGGGCTTTTCATCCCGCGGCGCCGATTCCAGCGCGTCGAGTCGCGCCGACAAATTTTCATTTTCTTCACGCGCGATGGCAGCCATCGCCTTGACAGCCTCGAACTCATCCCGCGTGACGAGATCCATTCGGGCCAGCAAGCGTTCAAATTTCTGCTGCACGAGCGCCTCGACCTCACGCCGAACGCCCGACAAGGCGCCGAGCGCGCCACCGGCGAGTTTCGCGGCATCTTCAAATAACCGGTAATTTGATTGCATATTGTGGCCCTCCTCGCCTGAATATGGCCCCGGAGAGCCACCGGCGCAACATTACCCTGCCGCTTGCCGCCATACAGCGTGAGCCGTATAACGATCAAAGTGCATACAACGGTATCAGAAACATGATCGTGGTAACCGGCGGCGCCGGGTTCATCGGCTCGAATTTACTGGCCGGGCTGGAGGCGCGCGGCGCCAATGGCATCGTCGTTTGCGACCAGCTGGGTCAGGACGACAAATGGCGCAACATCGCCAAGCGTGATATCGCCACTATCATCGCACCTGAAAATCTGCTGGAATTCCTGTCCGACAGCGCGGCCCATGTTGAGGCTGTATTTCACATGGGGGCAGTGTCCGCGACCACGGAAACCGACGTGGATTACATCCTGGAGAACAACTTCCATTATTCCGCCGGTCTCTGGGCCTGGTGCGCCCAGGCCGGGGTGCGGCTGATCTATGCGTCCTCGGCCGCGACCTATGGCGACGGCGCGCAGGGTTTCGACGATGATTCCAGCCTGGCCGCGCTGACGCGGCTGCGTCCGCTCAACCCCTATGGCTGGAGCAAGAACCTGTTCGATCAGGCAATCGCCCGGACCGTCGCCGCGGGATCGGTAACGCCGCCACAATGGGCCGGGCTGAGATTTTTCAACGTCTATGGCCCCAACGAATATCACAAGCAGGGCCAGATCAGCGTGGCGCTGAAAAACTGGCGCGAAATTGATGCGGGGGGGCCGGCGGTTCTGTTCCGGTCGCACCATCCGGATTACCAGGACGGCGGCCAGCTCCGGGATTTCATCTGGGTGGGCGATTGCGTCGACGTGATGATCTGGCTCATGGACAACCCGGACGTCAGCGGGCTGTTCAATGTGGGCACGGGCAAGGCGCGCAGCTTCACCGATTTGGCGGCGGCGGTCTGCAAGGCGTCGGGGCGCGCGCCCGATATTACCTATGTCGACACGCCGCCGAATATCCGCAAACAATATCAGTATTTCACCGAAGCGCGGATGGACCGGCTGCGCGACGCCGGCTACGTCAGGCCGTTCACCGGGTTGGAAACGGGCGTTACAAAATATGTCCGTGACTATCTCGCGACCGATGATTCCTATGTCTGACCCCAATTTCGCGCACGCAGGGAGATGAATTCGTGCTGGCGCTGATATTTCCGATGATCGACCAGGTGGCCTTGCAGCTCGGGCCGGTACCGATCCGCTGGTATTCCCTGGCCTATGTGACCGGCATTCTGCTCGGTTGGCGCTATGTGCTCTATCTCTCCAAGCGGCCGCCGCATTCCCTCGACAGGCAGGATATTGATGATTTTATCGTCTGGGCGACGCTTGGAATCATCCTGGGCGGGCGGCTCGGCTATGTCCTGTTCTACCGGCCGGAATTTTATTTCGCCAATCCCCTGAATATCCTGATTGTCTGGCAGGGCGGCATGTCATCCCATGGCGGCATGCTGGGCATGATCGTGGCCACGGCGATTTTCGCCAGGCGGCGCAAAACCCATTGGCTCGCGGTCGGCGATCTGATGGTCTGCGCGGTTCCGATCGGGCTGTTCTTCGGACGCATTGCGAATTTCATCAATGGCGAGCTCTTTGGGCGCGTCAGCGATGTTTCATGGGCCATGGTGTTTCCCCACGGCGGACCACTGCCACGCCATCCGAGCCAGCTATATGAAGCCGGGCTGGAGGGTCTGGTCCTGTTCATCATCACGGCATGGTTGGCGTTGGGGACGAAGGCCCTGGAACGCCGCGGGCTTTTAAGTGGCGTGTTCTTTACCGGTTACGGCATCGCGCGGATCATCGTCGAGCTGTTCCGCGAACCGGATGCCTTTCTCGGTTTTCTGGCGGTCGGCGCGACCATGGGACAATGGCTGTCGCTTCCCGTCCTGATCGGCGGGCTCTGGCTGATTCATTATTCCCGGCGCTCATCCGCGCCTCCTTCGTGACGCCCTTTCATGAAGCCGTCCGCATGACGCCGCTGGAACAACGCATCCGGGACCGGATCGCCGCCGACGGCCCAATTCCCGTTTCCCAATACATGTCGATGGCGCTGGGCGATCCGGATTTCGGCTATTACGTGACGCGCGACCCGCTTGGCGCGGCGGGGGATTTCATCACCGCGCCTGAAATCAGCCAGATATTCGGCGAGTTGATCGGGCTGTGGTGCGCAATCGCCTGGGAACAGTCGGGCGCGCCCGAACGCGCAGTCCTGGTGGAGCTGGGGCCAGGGCGCGGGACGCTGATGGCGGATGCCTTGCGGGCGGCGGAAATGTCCCCGCCCTTCGCCGCCGCGATCGAGTTGCATCTTGTCGAAACCAGTCCGAAACTGCGCGACAGCCAGCGCGCGGCGCTGGGCGATTACGATGTCACCTGGCATGACCGGTTTGATGAAGTCCCGCCGGGACCCCTGTTTCTGGTCGCCAACGAGTTCTTCGACGCGCTGCCCATAGATCAGTATGTAAAAACGAAAACCGGATGGCGGCGGCGCTGCATCGCTTTCGACCCCAAGACGGACGCGTTCTGCTTCATGGTTTCCGAAGCCCCCCTCGCCGAAATTTCAGAAGAGATGCAAAACGCCTCTATCGGCGAGATCCGGGAAACCAACCCGTCGGCGATGGCGCTGGCGGGCGAACTCGGCCGGCGTCTGGCCGATTTCGGCGGCGCGGCGCTGATCATCGATTACGGTCCGGCGCAAAGCGCAACCGGCGATTCCCTGCAGGCGGTCTCCCGGCAACATTATCACGACGTGCTTGCGACGCCGGGCGAGGCCGATATCACCGCCCATGTGGATTTCCAGGAGCTGGCCCGGAGCGCTTGCGTGGCGGGCGCAGCCGCCCACGGCCCCATCCACCAGGCCGCATTGCTGGCCAGATTGGGAATCGGCCAACGGACGGAAACTCTGTTAAAATCGGCCGGCCCAGAACAAGCAGAGACGCTTCGCGCGGCGGCGCGGCGGCTGATCGACCCCGACGCCATGGGAACCCTGTTCAAGGCGCTCGCACTGACCGGGCCGGACATGCCGCCCCCAGCCGGATTTGAAGGGGCCGATTTTGGAGAGAATGTCTGACATGCTGAATAGTCCAGACCTCG
>CALGIA010000036.1 GCA_937916005.1 uncultured Rhodospirillaceae bacterium | reverse complement strand
ATCACGGGACAGGTGATGTTTTTCATCAACTCGAACGGGGTCGGCCGCCCTTCGCCCCGGGCCACCGTGGTATTGCCGCCATAAAACACGGCGCACGCCTTGAAGGCCGAATTCGTCGCCGCCCCGAGATATGAATTTCGACCGCCGAAACAATGGCCGACGATGCCGATCGCATCGCCTTGCACCGAATCGCGGCCCTGCAGCATGGCCACCGTCGCGTCCATATCGGCGACCATGTCACTGTCGATGACGCGGCCCTGGGCGTCGCCCGCATCGGCGTCCGCCGGGCTGCGATGATAAAAATTGGGCGCGGCGGCGACATAGCCGGCGGCGGCCAGATCGTCGATGTATTTGCAGGTGAATTCATCGATGCCGCCCCGGTGAAAGGTCAGCAAAATGGCCGGATGGGGACCCGCGCCCGCCGGTTCGGCCATATAGACATTCATTTCGCCGCCATCGATTGTTACCGGTTCCATGTGTCCCATTCGTATCTCCTGTTTGGTGCCGCCGATCAGCCGGCGATTTCAGCCACTTCGTATTTTACAGCGCGATAATCGCCGGACCGGACCGGTTCATAACGCGGTGGATTGTCCGGACCGGCGCAGCTCGGTATGCACGCGATCACCGCGTCATAATTCGGCTGCTGAAAGAAGGCGATGGAGACCCGTCCCTGGGAAAGCTTCGTTCCCGCCGGTGGATTGACCACCCGGTGCGGGTTCGACACCCAGATATCGTTGGTCCAGCGCATCAGCAGATCGCCCACATTGACCACGAAAATATCGGGCCGGGTTTCCACATTTATCCAATCGCCCGCCCGTGTCCTGACCTCCAGCCCGCCGGGCGCCTGTTCGCCCATCAACAGGGTGAACAGGCCGTAATCCGTATGCTCGCCCGCCCTGATCTGACCGGCAACCCCGTCCGGCGTCTCGGCCGGATAATGATTGATGCGCATGGCGGTGACGTGTTCGTTGATTTTATCCTGGAAAAAATCCTGCGGCAGATCCAGCGCCAGCGCCGCGATCCGCATCATGACAAAGGACAGCTTTTCCGTTTCCCGGTAATACTCCATGGCGGCGTCGGCAAAGCCGGCTGGATTTTCCGGCCAGATATTTGGGACAAAGTACCGGCTTCCTTCGGCGTCGCAATGGTAATCGTCGTCCGGCCAGTCGTCGCGGCCGAAATGATAGAACTCCTTGAAATCCGCCGGAGCATCCGCCCCCGTGGTCCTGCCCAGCGCCTCGCCGGCGAAAATCCGGTGACCCCGCGGCGTTCCGGCGACCGGATGGATCGCCCTGGCCTTTTCATCCTCGGGCAATCCGAAAAATGCGTGAGACAGGCGGCGCAGACGGTTGGTGATTTCAGCCGGGACCCCGTGTCCGGAGATCGCAAAAAAACCGATATCCTCGCAGGCATCGGCCACGGCGCGGGCAACATCACACCGTCCATCGGGCGATCCGCCCAGAAACGGCGAAATATCGATCAATGGTACGGTCGTGCTCACCATTTCAGCGCTGCCCCGAATTATATCCCGTGATCACTTTAGACCAGCCACGCCGCACCGGGAAGCCGGGCTATAGCCCAAAAAGCCCAGTGCATGGCGGCGTCAAATTTGCTATGACCAATTCTCCATCAGGCCTCCCGGGGGGACGGCCTGTTTATGTGTTAGTGAGGGTATCGCCACCGTGCTGTCGGGAGACATTCTCCGCCTGTCCGCCCAGCGTCATCCGCGCAAGACCGCGCTGATCGGTCCGGCGCGCGAAATGACCTATGGCGAGCTCGACCAGGCATCCAACCGGTTCGCCAATGCGCTGCTCGATACCGGGCTCGTCAAGGGGGACCGGATCGCCGCAATGTGCCCCAATATTCCGGAATATGCCGTGTTTCACTTCGGCGCCGCGCGCACGGGATGCATCCAGGTTCATCTGTCGGTGATGTACGGGCCGGATGAAATCACCCAGATCCTGACCCAGACCGGCGCCCGGCTGATCATGGTGGACGAAGAATTCCTGCCCGCGATCACAGCCGTGCGCGACAAATTGCCGGAACTTGAACGGATCATCGTCATCGGGTCGGATGGCGGGTCGGATGGCGGGTCGGATGGTGAGAATAAATTTGAGGATTTTATCGCCGCCGCCTCCGATATCCCGCCC
>CALGIA010000035.1 GCA_937916005.1 uncultured Rhodospirillaceae bacterium | reverse complement strand
TAGCTATTTCCTTATAACATGAAGTCTATCCCATGCCTCACACCACGTGACGCACGGCCTTTAACGATCACATTGTCAGGGATATCTTAGCTAATCGGCGTACCGGCTATCCAGGTAACACCAAAACGAATGCAAAACGTATATCCTTATTATAGTGTATATTCTGGAAATTTCAAGAAAGAATTCAAGAAATATTGACACATTGTCAACCTTCCATGTGATGGAGCCATTTATCGGAGGGCCGGAACATGATTCCCTGCCCGTTTTCCGGAAAAAGCACCGGTTTATCTGGATTTTTCAGTTACAGACCAAATACTAATCCCCCACAAGCGGCCAGCCATCAGTATTCGGGCTCCAGGACCCCGGCAAAAGCGGCCAGTCGATTTCGGAGACCGGCGGCTGCACAGGTTCGATTTCGGGCGCGTCGGGGATCACCGGAAGCAGCAGATTTGACGGATGCGCCATGGAATGGTGGACCGTGTTTTCGACCGGCCACGGCAGCAGATGCAGATCGATCTGGCGCAACGGGTTGTTGTAGGCGATATCCTCGCTGGCGATGCGCAGCTCCAGCCGATGTCCCTCGGCGATGGTGCGGAAGGCCGGCATCATTTCGATCTCGTAGTCATAGATCCGGCCCGGCTCCAGCAACTCCTGCGCCTCGAACAGATGATAGGGCTGACCCGGCCGCGACCGCGCCGAATCCAGCGCGCGGAAGGACGCCTTGAGCTTGCCGCTGCTCACCGGCGCCGCCTTGCCGTCGGGCGCCACATCGACGAGATAGGCGTACCACACGGTGTCCGGCTGGGATGAGGCGGCATGCAGCGTAAAGCTGATCGGCCCCGCGATCCGCACGGCATGGTCGAGCGGTGGCGTCACATAGGCGAGCACCGGTTTGCCGCTCACGATCTGTGCAAAGGACTCCGGCATGCGATAGTTGTCGGCGGGCTCATCGCCCGTGGGCGCGGACTGTCCGAGCGCCCCCTTCTCCCCCAGATAGAACGGAACCCATTCGGTTCGCGCCAGGGGATATTCAGACTCGTAACGCCAGTCCCGGGTCGCCGAATCGAAGATTGCGACCTCCGGCTCCTCCATGATCCCCGTATCGATGCCCTTCAGCCAATGATCGAACCAGCGCAGCATCTGCCGGTTGAGTGCCGGGCTGGTGAGGTAACGCACATGGGACCAGAACCCCGGAGCGGGACAGACCAGCAGCCGCTTGGGCGCCTGGATCTGGGTATAGCCCCGGAGCTGACCGCGAATGTGGGTGACGCCGCCCTGCATGGCGATATGGAGCGACGGGGTGCGGATGCGGTCGAGCCCGGACACGGGCGACCGTTCGCGCCACCACGGGCCGTCGGTCGGATGCCGCGCCGCCTCATAGGTCAGGTTCATGGGCTCTTCCTTGCCATCGACTTCACCCGGCCAGGCGAATTGCCGCGTGTGATATTCGACCCAGTTGCTGATGAAGGCATGGTGGTAGATGCCCCCCTGGTAGACCACGTCGCGATAGAAATCGATCGAGGAATCACACTGGCAGAGGCAGCGGAGATGGGGCGGCTGCGCCTGGGCGGCGGCATATTGCGACCAGCTCCAATAGGAATCGCCGATCATCCCCACATCGCCGGCGCACCAGGGCTGGGCCGCAATCCACTCGATCAGATCATATCCATCGGTGCGTTCCTTTTCGTCGAACCACTGCCACTTGCCCTGCGACAACCCGCCGCCCCGCCCCTGGGCAATCACATGGATATAACCTTTGGGAACGAAAAACGTGGTCGCGCCCGACTCGATGGCATGGCTCCAGTGCGGCGGCTTGTGCTGGAGATCCTTCAGATAGGGAGACAGGGACAGCAGGGCCGGATAGGGCCCATCATCCTGGGGAAGATAAATATCCACGCAGAGCTTCACCCCATCCCGCATGGTGACATAGACGTCGGCCATCTTGCGGATGCCCGCCGGCGACTCGGGGGAGCGCGCCAGCGCTGCAGGATAATCGTAAGAAATATCAGGCCTGGAATCGTCGCCCATTTGGTCATCTCCCCGCGCAGATGAAAAACCGGAAAAGCCCTGCGCCGGCTCCAGCACATTCATCGTACGACAGCCGCGGCGGATATAGAAGAAGGTCGGGAGCAATGAAAATGACGCGGGCCTGTCGGACCGTTACCTGTTCACGCGAAACATGGCCATCATTCCAGCCTTGATGTGATCGTTGACATGGCAGTGGTACATCCATGTCCCCGGAACGTCGGGGCGCATGTCCAGGGTTCGGGTCGCCGCCGGCATGAGCTGCATCACGTCGACCCGTCTTCCCGCCATAAGAAGCGTCGCCCCATGCCAGTGCGGCGTATGCAAATCCACCTCGCTACCCATGGCCAGCACGTGCCAGCGGACGCGCTCGCCCACGCGCATGGCGAGACCTTTCAGATTGCCCCACAGCAATCCATTGATCGAGTGCATCAGATTGCTTTCGATGAAGTCCCCGTTTTCCGGCTCAATCCCTGTGGTCAGGAAGCGTGTTCGGTTTACCTGCCGATAGAGACTTGAATTCTCATCATAAATTGCGAACAGAGTGACGAATTCCCGATCCACGTCGATGGGTTTGGCGTCCGGTCCCGCCCGGCCGCGCGCCGTCACGATGATCACACCGAACAACCCGGCGTTCGTGTCCGCCACCGTCTCCACGTGCGAATGATAAGGCCAGGCGATGGAGCTTGGATCGGCGGGCCCGGGTCCGGCGCGTTCCGGCACGCTCCATCGATAGGTGAAGCTTGCGCCCGGCGGAACGATGCCGTCCGTCTTGTCCTCGCCCGAGGTTCCGTCGGCATAGGAAGCGCCTTCCGACGCCTTGTCATAGAACACGCCGTGGGGGTGGACTGATAACGGGAAACGGGCGCGGTTGAAAAAGTGAACGATAATCGTGTCGCCGACCTCGGCCCGAAGGATGGGGCCAAGAAGGCCCAGATGATCGGGTTTCTTCCGTCGAGAG
>CALGIA010000034.1 GCA_937916005.1 uncultured Rhodospirillaceae bacterium | reverse complement strand
CGTGTCGCGGGCCTGCATGATGGCGTTGGTACAGGAAATCCGCAGCCGGGCCCGGTGATCGAGCGACCAGGATTCCGGCAGCTCGCCGGACTCCCACGCCGTGGTGAGCCGGTCGATGAGATAGGATCGGGCGGAGCCGAGATTGGCCTCGGCCTGTGCGAATTCTCGCTGAACGGCGGGGTTGTCCCGCATGACCATGGTCGAATGATTGGGCGTCTTGTCCGCGGCCAGCGCAATGAACGCATCCAGCGCGGTGCGGGCGATACCCAGCGCGACCGCCGCAAAGGCAACCCCGTAGAACGTGGTCAGGGGTATGCGATAGAGTGGATCGTCCTCGCGCCGATCGGCCGCGGAATCCCGGACAAAGGTGAACGCTTCGGGCACAAACAGATCCTCAACTTCGAAATTGTCGCTGCCCGTCCCCTTCAACCCGATAACCTGCCAGACATCGGAAATGGTCGCGCTGGACGCGGGGAACAGCATGTTCCGGCGAATCTGATGGCCCTTTCCGTCCAGGCTCGGCGAACCATCCTCATTGAAAACCGGGCAGAACGGACCAAGCCAGGTGGCGTTACGGATCCCGCTGACAAATTTCCACTTGCCGGTGACCCGATAGCCGCCTTCCACCGCAATCACCCTTATCGGACCATTGGGCGGCCCCCAGGCCAAAATCGCATCGGGGGGGCCGAAGACCTCGCGGGCGATTTCCGGTTCGACAAAGGCGGCCGAACGGGAACAGCCGAGCCCCTGGCCGAAACACCAGCCCGTGCTGGCTTCCGCCGAAGCAATCGCTTCAACTGTCTGCATCACGGTCAGCAGCGATGCCTCTCCGCCGCCCATTGAGCGCGGCAAACACATGCGGAACAGTTCCGCATCATGCATTGCCGACATGATTTCCGGGGGAATCCGCCGTTCCGAATCAATTTGCGCCGCGGCCGCATCAATGACCGGGATCAGCGCTTTCGCGCGCTGAACCCAACCCACCGACGACAGATCCTTCTCGTTCATGCTGCTCACCGCCTCTTGCGATATCCGGCCTGATTGTGCGCCACGGGGGCCGCAATGCCAAGCCGGCCTATCGCTTTGGGCGCGACACCAGATAAACGCCGATCAGCGCGAGGATCGTTCCCACGGCGTGGAACGGCTGCAAGGCTTCGGCAAAGAATATCATGCCGAGCGCCGAGCCGAAGATGGGATGCAGGGACATGAATGACGATGCCCGGTTCGGCCCGAGGCGCAGGGTGCCGTAATTCCAGCACGCCCAGGCGATGATGGTGCTGAACAGCGCGACATAAAGCAAACTCCCGCAGGTCAGCCAACTCCATACAATGACCTTGTCCTGACCGGTTTCGATCGCATAGGCGGGGACCAGCCACACCGCGCCGCCGGCCGACAAAACGAACAGCAATGTCCAGGGCGACACCTTGATACCGGCATATTTGAGAAGCACCATGTAAAGCGCCCAGGCCAGGATCGCCAGAAACATGAACACGTCGCCCCAACCGAATTCGAGCCCAAGCAAAATGCCGGCATCCGCGCGGGTCACCACCATCACAATGCCGCCGAAACACAGCGCAATTCCCAGGGCCTGAAACCGGTCGATCAGATCGCGCAAAATCAGCCATGAAAAAAACACCGCCGCCACGGGCAAGCCGGCGTTGATCAGCGCCGCATTGATGACCGTGGTTTCCAGGATAGCGAAATAGACCAGCGTGTTCCCGGCCACGAACAGCGCGCTCATCACGGCGAACATGAAAAAATGGCGCCGGATCACCGGCCAGTCGCGGACCAGCAGACGCGCGACAAAGGGCGCGACCAGGACCGCCGCAAGGACATGACGCCAGAACGACAGCGCCACGGGCGGCGCATCGAGATTCGCCAGCCGGCCCACGACGAAATTTCCGCCCCATAAAAGGATCGCGAACGCCAGGGCGACATATGGGCTCGTGACAGAAGCGAACAAGCGCGAAGGGTTGCTGGTGTGATTGTCAGACATTAATGTGGATTTCCAGGGAATGCGGTCAGGCCGAGAAAATTTCAGCGAGTGTGCGGGACAATTCTTCGGCCCGGTAGGGTTTTTCCAGAAACCAGAAACCATCACCCTCGGGCAACGCCTCCTTGACGCCCTTTTTCGGATAACCGGAAGACAGCAATATTTTCAGTTTTGGAAAACGCCGTCGCGCCTCATTCGCAATATCAATTCCGCTGATACCCATGGGCAGGACAACATCCGTGAACAGGAGTTCAATTTCGGGGCGTCCCGCCAAAAGCGCCACGGCGGTTTCGCCGTCCTCGGCTTCAATGACATGGCAACCGAGATCACGCAGCATCTGCGCGACCGCCATGCGAACCATTGGGTCGTCTTCGACAACAAGAATATTGCCCCTGAGTTCCCCGCC
>CALGIA010000033.1 GCA_937916005.1 uncultured Rhodospirillaceae bacterium | reverse complement strand
CCGGGTTTCTTGTTCCGGGGGGCTCCGCGTCCTGTGTCGCCACCAGGTCCGCCACGGGGTCCACCCCGGGGTTTCTGCGGGCCGCCGCGACCCTTGGGTTTGTCGGCTGCCGGTACGGGCCCGACGGGCTCCTGGCCGATCACCGTCAGCTTGCATTTGATCAGCTGTTCGATGTCGCGCAGATAGGCCCGTTCGCTGGAATCGCAGAACGACATGGCCACGCCGGTGGCGCCGGCGCGGGCCGTCCGCCCGATGCGGTGGACATAGCTTTCCGCTTCGTTGGGGAGTTCGAAATTGATCACATGGGTGATGCCGTCCACATCGATTCCCCGGGCCGCGATATCGGTCGCCACCAGGACCCGTACGTCTCCGTCGCGGAACCGTTTGAGCGCGCGTTGCCGGGCGCCCTGGCTTTTATTGCCATGGATCGCCTCGGACGGAACGCCGGCTTTGTCGAGGCCTTCGGCGACCCGGTTGGCGCGGTGCTTGGTGCGCGAGAACACGATCACGCGCTTCAGCGCGGGATCGGCCAGAACGGTTTGCAGCAGCGCCGTCTTGCCGCCGGAAGGAATGTGGTAGACCTGTTGCTCGATACTCTCAATCGGGGTTGCCTGGGGCGTGACCTCGACCCGGACTGGGTCCGACAGGATCTCGCCCGACAGGGTTGCGATCTCACGGGGCATGGTCGCGGAAAACAGCAGGGTCTGGCGCTTTTTCGGCATTTTCGCGATGATTTTGCGGATGTCGTGCACGAAGCCCATATCGAGCATCCGGTCAGCCTCGTCGAGCACCAGAAACTCGATGGAATCGAGCGAGACATGGCCCTGACCCATGAGGTCGAGCAGGCGGCCCGGCGTGGCGATGACGATTTCAACGCCGCGCGACAGGGCCGTGGTCTGGGGTTTCTGGCCAACGCCGCCATAGATCACGGTTTGGCGCAGATGCAGATGCTTGCCATAGGCGCGGCATTCCTCGCCGATCTGGATTGCCAGTTCGCGGGTCGGCGCCATGATCAGGGCGCGCGGGCTGCGCGGTCCGTTATTGGCGCGTTTCTGCGACAGCTGGTGGAGGATGGGAAGCGCAAACGCTCCCGTCTTGCCGGTGCCGGTCTGGGCGATGCCCAGGACATCTTCGCCGGCGAGAAGTTTGGGAATGGCTTGGGCCTGAATCGGCGTGGGGATTTCGTGTTTTCGTTCGGTCAACGCACGTTGGATCGGATCGGCCAGGCCGAGTTCCGAGAAATTACTAATAGTCACTGAGATTTCCTTAATGCACCAGACAGCACAGTCGGCGTCTTCGACGCGGCCTGTGTCTGGCGTTTCGCCCTAATCCGGGCGCGGCCGGAGCGGGTAATTTTTATGATTGTTCCCGGGAATTTGAGCCGCCATGGGCGGCGCTTCGCGCAGTCGCGAGACAATGTACAAGGTACAGATGGGCCTTCTCCCCCTATTTGTCAAGGAAATCAATTATTTATATGGCGGAGCGGTTTTCACAGCCCTTTCAGCCAGGCGATGATTTCGTCCTCGCCCTTCTGCGGCGTGACCCGGTGGCCGCCGGGCACCTCCAGATAGATGCTCTTGGGGTGGGCCGGCGCCCGGTCGAAGGCATAGTTCCGGCCGCGGCCGAATTTCAGCATCACGTCCTTTCTGCCGATGATCCACATCAGGGGTGTTCCCGGCTTCAGACCGGCTGCATTCTTCGGCATCACCGCCGGGCCTTCCGGGTCGTACCAGCTCAGATAGATTTTCGCTGTCGCCCTTACGTCGGACGCCCGTCCCTGGTTTAAATCCGAACTATGCCCGAAAGTTGGTGACGGTGATTTCAGGCGGCGTGTTTGATTTG
>CALGIA010000032.1 GCA_937916005.1 uncultured Rhodospirillaceae bacterium | reverse complement strand
TAATCCATCGTACCGGTCCAGCACGCCGCCATGGCCGGGAATAAGGTTGCTCGCGTCTTTTACGCCGAAGCGGCGCTTGACGAATGATACGCCAAGATCACCGCATTGCGCCACAACCGCCGTGACCCCGGCCAGCAGGCAAATTACCCAGGGCTGCGGCGCCGAAGTCCAAAAACCCCAGCCCAGCCCCCAGGCGGCAGCCATGAGGACCGCGCCGCCAAGCCCGGACCAGGTTTTCCCCGGACTGATTCGCGGGGCCAATTTTGGGCCGCCGATGGTCCTGCCAAAGACATATCCACCGACATCCGTCGCCCAGATGGCGCCGACCAGCCATAGGGTAAGCCGCAATCCGATTTCAGGATCCGATCGCAACCAAATGGCCGCGACGCAAGGCACGCCGACCACAATCACGTTTATCGATGCCCAGCCCGGCCGGCCCTTTCCGCTCAAACGGACCATTACGTAGATGATGATTGCCGCCGCGCCAATGGCGACAAGGGCAAGATCATAACGATGGAACCAGACCGCCACGCCGACACCGATCAATGCGGCCCATGTCAACGCGCCACCGGGTCCGAATTTCCGATCGCCGCAAATTCTGTCCCACTCCCATGCCATGGCAAGACCGGACAGGATCATGACAAGCTCCATATAGGGACGACCCGCGATTATCGCGGCAAGGACTATCGGCGCCAGAACAAGCGCGGAAAGAATTCGAAGCTTCAGTTCATTCTTCTTGGCGTCAGGCAATGGTGGCGCCATATCGCCGGTCGCGACGGTGATATTCGTCCACGGCGGCCTGCAAATCAGCCTTCGCGAAATCCGGCCACAAGGTATCCACGAATACCAGTTCGGCATACGCGGACTGCCATAGCAGGAAGTTGCTGATGCGTTGTTCTCCACTGGTCCGGATCAGCAAATCCGGGTCGGGAATATCCGTCGTGGTCAAATGCGAATTGAAAACAGCCTCGTCGATATCGTCGGGGTCGAGACTGCCCTCGACGGCTCGTTTGGCCAATTGCCGCGCGGCCGCTATAATTTCCTGACGGGCGCCATAACTCAACGCGACCACGAGATGCAGACCGCTGTTGTCAGCTGTCCGCCGTTCCGCCATTTCCATCAATTTCACGATATCGTCCGCGAGCAGACTGCGATCGCCGATAAAACGGATATTGACGCCGTCGGCATCAAGCGCGTCGATTTCACTACGCAGATAAAGGCGCAGCAGCCCCATCAGATCCGTGACTTCGGACATGGGCCGTTTCCAGTTTTCGAGTGAAAACCCGTACAGGGTAAGATAGGAAATGCCCAATTCGACAGACGCCCGGATGGCGGCGCGAACGGCTTCAGCGCCACGCTTATGACCGGCCACCCGAGGCAAATTACGTTGTTTCGCCCAGCGTCCATTTCCATCCATGATGATGGCCACATGGACAGGCGGTTCCGGGCTATCGAGACGGGTCGCGATGGGCTTCATCTCATCAGACCTGCATGATGTCCCTGTCCTTGGCTTCCAGCAACTCATCCATGGACTTGATATTTGCATCGGTGAGCTTTTGGATATCCTGGGACCAGCTCCGCGCCTCATCCTTGGAAATTTCGCTATCCTTTTCCAACCGCTTCAGCTTATCCATCCCGTCCCGGCGGACATTTCGCACGGCGACCTTTGCCTGTTCAGCGTATTTGTTGGCGATTTTGGCCAATTCTATGCGCCGTTCCTCAGTAAGCTCCGGCACCGGAATGCGCAAGACATTGCCTTCGGTCTGAGGATTCAGGCCAAGCCCGGAATCGCGCACCGCCTTTTCGACGAATTGAACGAGCCCGGTATCCCAGACCTGGATGGTCAGCATCCTTGGGTCCGGCACGCCGATCGTGCCAACCTGCGACATGGGCATTTTGGCGCCGTAGGCATCCACGGTTATCGGTTCGAGCAGCGCCGCGGAGGCCCGTCCCGTCCGCAAGCCCGAGAATTCCTTGCGCAACACTTCGACAGCGCTGTGCATGCGTCTTTCAATGTCGGCGAGATCCGGATCCGCCATGGTTACCCTTCCCCATTGATGATCGTAAAAGTCCCCTTTTTGCCCACAACATCGGCAAAAGCACCCGGATTGTGTAACGAAAAGACGAGAATGGGAATGTTATTTTCACGCGCCAGCGCGATAGCCGACGCATCCATCACGCGAAGATCGCGGGACAGGACCTCAGTATAGGTCAAACGGTCATAACGCACGGCGTTCTTATCGGTCTTCGGATCCGACGAATACACGCCGTCGACCTGGGTTCCCTTGAACATGGCGTCGCAACCCATCTCGACCGCGCGCAGCGCGGCGGCGGTATCGGTTGTAAAATAGGGATTTCCGGTTCCGGCGGCGAAGATCACCACCCGGCCCTTCCTCATATGCCGATCGGCTCGCCGGCGGATATAGGGTTCGCAGACCGTATGCATGGGAATAGCCGATTGAACCCGCGTCGTGACGCCGAGTCCTTCGAGAGCCCCCTGAAGGGCAAGGGCATTCATGACCGTTGCGAGCATGCCCATATAATCGGCGGTGCCCCGCTCAAGACCCTTGGCGGCGCCTGAAATGCCGCGAAAAATATTGCCGCCGCCGACGACGATACAGACCTGGACGCCGAGCTCCGTCACCGACCGGATTTCCGCAGCGATGGTTTTAAGCTTGGCCGGGTCGAGCCCGTAATTCTGCTCGCCCATGAGCGCTTCACCGGAGAGTTTCAGCAACACCCGGCGAAAAGTCGTGTCGTTTGAGGTTCCTTCGGTCATCGTTCACTCTTATATAGGAACCGCAGCGCCGAAAAGCGCCGGCATCTAATTCGCCAGTGTCGCAGCCACCTCGGCGGCAAAATCTTCTTCCTTGCGCTCAATGCCCTCTCCGAGGGCAAATCTCACGAAGCCGGTCACGGCAACCGGGGCGCCGACATCCTTGGCGGCATTCTCCAGCACCTTGGAGATTTTCGTCTCGCCGTCCACGACAAAGACCTGCTCCAGAAGAACAACCTCCTCGTAATATTTTCGCAGCCGGCCTTCG
>CALGIA010000031.1 GCA_937916005.1 uncultured Rhodospirillaceae bacterium | reverse complement strand
CCCCCACCCGGCCACCCATCTCGATTGTACGTTGTGGGTGGCCGGGTGGGGGAGCGGGCTGGCGCCGCAACTGTTACGAGATAGATATATGCCAGCCGCCGGCGACGTGGATCGTCTGGCCGGTGACATAGCGCCCGTCCGGCCCGCACAGGAAACGCACCATCGCCGCGACTTCATCGACGCCGCCCTTGCGCCCGGCGGGAACCGGTTTCTGCTGAAAATGCACCGGCACATGTCCGTCGCGGTGGGTATCGATATAGCCGGGCGACACGCAGTTGACGGTGATGCCCAGGGGTGCGAGTTCGATGCCGAGCGACCCGGTCATCCCGGCGAGGCCGGCCTTGGCGGCGGCGACGGCGGACCGGTTGGCGACCCCGGCATGGCCTGAAACGCCGCCGATGTTCACAATCGCGCCCTGGCCGTGCACCGCCAGATGGGGAACCGCCGCCCGGCTGCACAGAAACGCCGAATCGAGCGTGTTGGAGATGACGTTCCGCCACTCCTCATACGAGGTTTCCGTGATGGGCGCGGCCATCCGCAGCGCCACGTTGTTCACCAGAATATCCAACCGTCCGAAATTCTCGATAGAAGCATTGATGAGACCGTCGACCTGATCGGGATTGGAGACATCGGCCATGTGAACAATGGCCTTTCCCCCGGCTTCATTGATTTCATCGGCCACACCCTGTGCGGCGTCTTTCGACGTCCGCGCATTGATGACGATTCCGGCCCCCGCCGCCGCCAGGGACAGCGCGATGGCGCGCCCGATATTCTGCGCGCTGCCGGTCACAATTGCGACGGCACCGTTCAATCCGGACTGTTCTGTCATGGCAAGATTTCCTTATTTGTCATTTGATGAAACACGGTCGGCCGCGTTCTCCCGGCGCACCAGAAACAGCGATGCGACGATGATCACCGCCCCGCCGATCCAGACCCAGAGAATAGGCACTTCCGAAAAGAAAACAAACCCGGCCAGGGCCGCCACGGGCAGCCTTATGAAACCAAAGGCCATCACGACCGAGGCATCGGCGGCAACGAATGCGCGGGTCATGGACCGCTGCACCATGAGGGTCAGCTTTCCCGCACCCGCCAGCCAAAGCAGCTGTTCCACATTCGGCGTGGTCCAGACGAACAGGGTCGGGATCAGTGCGATCGGCGTAATGACCAGCGCATGATATACGGCGATCACGTCGGGTTCGACGGAGCGCGTTGCGAATTTTATGATCAGGGTATTGCCGACTTGGAATGCCACCGCCGCAAGGACGAACAGGGTCCCGATATTGATCACCTGAAATCCGGGGCGCACGACAATGAGAGCGCCTATGAAACCGACGAAAATCGCCGTCCAGCGCCGCCCCCGGGCGATCTCGCCGAGAAACAGAATGGCCCCGACCGATGCGAGGATAGGACGCGTAAAGGTGATGGCCATGAGTTCGCCCAACGGCAACAGGGTCGCCGCGTGGAACAGGCATGACCCGGCCACGAACGCGCCCGCCCCGCGCGCAATCAGGAGCCCGGACCGCGGCGTACGAAGAACGCCCGCGCCGCGGCGCATGATCCAGGGAACCATGAACAGAGCGCCGAACAGGCTGCGGAAGAAAACGATCTCGAACACATGAATGTCGACGGCAAGCCCGCGCACGATCGTGATCACGATCACATAGCAGCATGCCGATATCGTCAGCCACCATGCGGCGCGGGCCGAACCGGACAGTTGTGAAAACCGGGAGGAAAATCGTGACAAGGAGGTCATGGAAAAGTTATAGCGGCATGCGGCAAAACGCGCCAATGCGCAGAATCTTGTCGGATCATGGGCCGCAATGTCTATAATCAGCCCATGGATGATTTCCCCTCTTCAGGGCTCAGCGCCGCCGAGTTGGTCGACCGGGCGAGACGCCTGACGCCTGCCCTGCGCGAACGGGCCAGGGCGGCTGAGGAATTGCGGCGCTGTCCCGACGAAACCATCGCGGATTTTCACGCCGCCGAATTCCTCAAAGCCGTGCAGCCGGCCCGTTTTGGCGGTTTTGAGATGGGCTGGGACGTTCTGTGCGAGATATCCATGGAACTTGCGCGCGGCTGCGGCGGACAAGCCTGGGTCGCCACCGTGCTGATCGATCACAAATATATTGTCGGGCTTTTCCATGAACAGGCGCAGCGCGACGTCTGGGACGCGGATGAGAACGCCCTGATCACCGCATCAATCGCCCCGGTGGGCAAGGCCGACGGGGTCGACGGAGGATATATCCTGAATGGTCATTTCGGATTTTCCAGCGGAGCCCATCACGCGGACTGGGTGATCGTGGGCGCAATGGCCGACACAACCGGCGGGAAACAGCCGCCGGTGCAGCGTTATTTTCTGGTTCCGGACAGCGACATCAACCGGATCGACAACTGGCGCGTGGTCGGGCTGGCGGCATCGGGCAGCATCGACTTTGAAATTCATGACGCCTTCGTGCCGGCCCATCGGGTCATCGACATTGACGACGCCCAGGAGGGCCGCGCCCCCGGCGCCAGCCTCCATAAGGGCGCCGTGTACCGGATGCCGCAGCGGGCCATTGCGTGTCTCGGGCTGGCGTCCCCCAGTATCGGGATCGCCCAATGGGTGCTGGACGATTTCATCGCCATGACCAAATCCCGGATTTCGCGCGGCAGCAAGGTCGCGGAATGGCAGAGCATGCAGCTCCGCATCGCGGAATCATCGGCGGAAATCGACGCCGCGCGGCTTTTGGTTTTGACGACGGCGCGCCGCGCCATGGCGACCCTCGCGGCGGGGGAGGTCATGTCCATTGAGCGGCGGGCGGAATCCCGGCGCAACGCATGCTACGCGGCGACCATGGCGAGACGATCGGTCGACCGGCTGTTCGACGGCGCCGGCGGACACGGGCTTTATCTCGACAATGATCTGCAGCGCGGCATGCGGGACGCCAAGGCGGCGGTCGCCCATCTGGCATTGGGATGGGACATGGGCGGCACCACCTATGGGCGGGTCGCGCTGGGGCTGGACCCCGGCCCGGGGTCTCTCTAGATGTGGAGACTCCACAGCTAGCTACCCAAGAGTGGGATCGAGAATAATCTTGCCCATGCCGGGAGAATTTTCCACCATCCGGTGCGCCTCGGCCGCCTCGCTCAGCTTCATGATCCGTTCAACGCGCGCATGCAGCTTGCCGGCCGCCGCGGCCTCGAAACAGGGCGCCAGATCAGCCATCCGGCTGCCCGGGCTGCCCATTATTTTCAACAGATTGTGATAGACCAGATAGAAATCGACCGGCACGATGGGCCCGCCATGGGCCCCAGCCGTCACCAGCCGGCCATGCCGGGCAAGGCTCGCAATCGCCTTGGGCAGGGTTTCCGGATTGGCGATATTGTCGAACACCACATTGACGCCCGCGCCGCCGGTCAGGCGTTTGGCTTCGTCGGTCAGATCATGGGTGCTGTAATTGATGCCGTGATCGGCGCCGAGATCGAGCCCGATCCGGACCCTGTCATCCCCGCCCGCCACCGCAATGACATTGGCGCCGAGCGTCTTGGCGATCTGAATGCCCAGCGTTCCCAGATTGCCCGACGCGCCCATGATCATCACCCATTCGCCGGGCTGCAGATCGGCCATGTGGACCAGCAGATTATAGGCGGTCGGGCCGTGGCGCGAGATCACCGTCGCATCGGCGAAAGGCACGCCATCGGGGATTGGAAAAATGTGGGATGAAGGTGTCGCGACCAATTCAGCCGCGCCGCCGGGCCGGTGGATGCCAATCATTTCATCCTGTCCCTGAGCGTTGCGCGCCCGTCCCGCATGGGCCCCGGGGTTGGTGCTGAAGGCATGGGACAGCACGGCGACCCGGTCACCGATCTTGTGTCCGGTCACCCCGTCGCCCACGGAAGTGACAACACCCGACGGGTCCACCCCGGGAATAAGCGGTAGAATTGCCCCACGCTGGAGCTGGTTGCCGGCGCGCACGGAGACATCCAGAGTGCGGTTTACCGAGACGGCATGAACCCGCACCACGACTTCCCCGGGCCCTGCAACCGGGTCGGGGACGTCTTGATATATCAGAACGTCCGGCCCGCCATATTCATGGATCACGATCGCTTTCATATGTGAATTAGCCGGCGACGAAGGTGAATTTCTGCGCGGTCGTCGGCAGTGAGCGTAACAGCGCGCCCATATTGTCGGGCGCGGCCTGGCCCGCTTCATTTGGCGCGGCTTCGCCTGGGACGGGTTTCAGATAACGCCCGCTGCACGCCACCTGGAGACCGTCGCGGCTGAACGGAAACGGGTCGAAACTGTACACCCCCTCTCCCTTCGGGGTTACGGTGATGGACACATCCTCATCCCGTGATTTGGGAACATGAGTAAAGATCTCAACGCCGCGCTCGCTCTCATGACGAATATTGAAATAAAGCGCCAGCGTGTCACAGAACTGGAGCTGCTTGTAATTCTGCATCAGGTGCTTTTCCTCGATCCAGGCGCTGAATTCCGGGTCCGATGCAAGCGCCGCCTTGATCCGGTCCTGGCGGGCCAATTCCGCGTCGAGCATTTCATTGGTTTCAGCCACATAATCCTTGTTGATGGGCACGGATGTGGACCCGCCGGGCCGGACCCTGAAATCCGTATAGCCGTAGCGTTCATGATACAGCCCCCAACTATGCATGCTCGACAACAGGCCGCAATATAGATGTTTGGCTTCGTTGAAATCGGGCGATTTGCTGTTGGTGCTGAGCCCGACGGACATTGGGGTCGTGCCGAGGCCGGTCGGAAGGCCTGTTTCAGGCACCATGCCGGGATTTTCATTCAACTCGGCCCAACCGCGATCGTGATTGCCGACCACGAAAACCATTTCCTCGAACGGCTCCATTCGCTCAAACTCATCATTTCCGAAGGCGCGCGCGAATTGTTCGCACAGATCATTATGCTCCGCCATGGTGCTGATGAAACGCGCTTCGCCCGCGGGGGCGTTTTGAACCATCATGATAATTTATCCCGAAATATTCATCCCTGCTTCCGCGATAGATTAGCAGGAAGTCCGGGCCGACGGCCATGGTTTGTGAGCGGGGGCTTGTGAGCGGGGGCCGTGGCCCGCGCCAGCCAAGCGCGGGGCTCTCAGGCCGGCTTGTCAGTTGGCGCTGAGTTCCGCCCGGGCGAGTTTCGCCCGGGAACCCGGGACCAATGCCTCGCCGGAGGCCAGTTTCAGATTGATTTCCGCCACTGCCTTGCGCATGGCGACAAACCGGTAGGACGTGGCGGGATGGGTGCGGGCCGAGCCCTGCATACGCGGGAAGTTGGCCGCCATCCGACGCCAGAATTTGGGCGCATGGGCGATATCATAGCCGCTCCGCGCCATGATATAGAGACCGATATAATCAGCCTCGGATTCCACATCCTTCCGGCTCACGCCGAACCTGCCGATCATGCTGAGGTGATTGCGCGCCAGATGGACCAGCTCATGGGCGATGACAAAGGCCAGTTCATGATCGCCGGCGAACCACAGCATGCCCTTGCTCACCGACACGCCATCCTTGCGCGCCAATGCGCTGACCTGTTGGGATTGGGTCAATTTGATCTTGAAATCACAGGCCTCGACCGGCTTGAGGGTGGTTTTCTTCAACCCGTCCCGATCGATAACCAGCTTGAGGGGCGCGCCCGACTGCCAGTCGGCAGCCGCAAGATAGCGGGGTTTGGCGTCGGCGCCGGACGGGATCCGGGCGCCGTTCACGCGCGCGATGTAATCGCCGCTGCGCAGCCCGGCCTCATGGGCCGGCGAGCCCGGAATGACATATAGAATGCGCAGCCGGTCACGAAACCCGAAGGACCGGCGCGCCAGGGACTGATCGCCGGGGCTGAAGGAATACTGATTGGCGACCGCCAGGCCGAATTTCCATTTCGTTCTGCCGGGGCAGAAAGGAAGCGCGCCGCGGCCAAGCTTGAAGCGAATGGTCTGAACGCGGTGATCATCGGAAAAATGCTGCTCCAGCACCAATTGGCGCTGGAACTGGCTTTCGACGGCCGCCTCCCCCGGGGTCACCGCAACCGTGCGCAAAGCGGGCGCGGCGGAGGCGCAGCTCGAGAGTAAAAACAGACCGGTGACTAATACTACACGCAACACGG
>CALGIA010000030.1 GCA_937916005.1 uncultured Rhodospirillaceae bacterium | reverse complement strand
TGTGCGGCCCCTTTCCAGTGGAAAAATCCATCGTCCCCTGGGTTATTTTAGAAAATTTCAGGACTGATCGAAAAGGGACATATTCGCCAAATGGAACAAGATGGAACTTGTCATAGCTGCCAAGCACCACGCCCCGGGCATCAATCACCTCCAGGCTGTTCCAGATTTTTCGCGGTTGACCTGGTTTGGCTTCGGCACGAAGCGTTCCGGTGATCAATGCGCCGCCAGGCGAAATTGCGCGCGCCATGGCCTGCCGCGCGCGCGGCGCATCGGCAAGAAAGAACGGCACGGCGGATTCGGGCCAGATTACATGTGTGGGTGGTGAATTGTCCACGGAGGGCTGGGTGGAAAGCCGTAGATATTTCGCGAATTGCCGTGCCCGCTGATCGGGCCGCCATTTGAGATCCTGTGCGATATTGGCCTGCACCAGACGCAGCTTCACCGCCGATTGGGACGTCCCCGGCGTGTCGGCGAGTCGCATGGTTCCGCCTGCCCACAAGGCAGCGAGCGCCAGGCCCGAGACCAGGATGGATACGCGCCCCCGGCCCGACCCGCCAACCCCATCACCGACAACCCGGTAACCGAGAGTGGCGGGAGCGGCCGCAATGGCGACAGTCACCAACCCCAGCCCATATACGCCGACCACCGAGGCAAGCTGCATCATCGTGGGGGAAAATGCCCACACGTTTCCCACGGAATTCCAGGGAAAACCGGTGAACAGCGACCCACGGGCCCATTCCATGGCCGCCCAGCCGCCCGCCAAAACAAGAACCCTGCCGGCGCCACCGGCCGGAACCAGCCACGCCAGTAACGCCGCAAACCCGATAAATATCGCCAGAAAGGCCGACAATCCGCCGATCGCGAAGGGAATCATCCAGGCGAATTTTTCTGGATCGGTCAGAAGCGCAAACATGATCCAGTACAGGCCGGCCACGAAATAACCAAATCCGAACCACCAACCAACGGCGAAACCCGATCGCATGGATGGGACACCGCCCAATTGCCAGATCAGGCCCGTAAAGGACACCAGCAACACGGGCACGGCATAAACCGGCGCCAGCGCCAGCGCCGCGACCGCCCCCAGGAGCCAAGCCAGGCCATAGCGCCGCCAGCCCCTGACGCCCGCCACGCGCCGTGCGGCCACCACCCAGACGCCGCCTTGTCTATCAATCATTCCTGTTTGGCATTGTCGGGAAGCCCAATGACGCGCAACCGCTTGATGCGCCGGGGATCAGCCTCGAGAACTTCGAATTCAATCCCCGACTCGTGACGGATCACCTCGCCGCGGCCGGGAACGCGGCCCGTGATGGCAGACACCAGCCCGCCCAGCGTATCGATGTCGTCATCCAGTTCTTCATCGGTCAGCACCGGACCCATGCGCTGTTCGAATTCGGGTATCGGTAGCCGGGCGTCGATTTCAAAGGAACCGTCGGCGCGTTCGATCAGGGTCGGGGCGTCATCGGTGTCATGCTCATCCTCGATTTCGCCGACGATTTCTTCGACCAGATCTTCGATCGTAATCAACCCGTCGACTCCGCCGAATTCATCGACCACGAGCGCCATATGCGTCCGGCTTGCGCGCATTTGAAGAAGCAGTTCAAGAATGGGCATGGTTGGGGCGACGAATAAAAGCCGCCGCACGATTTCCGATAGTTTGAATTGCGCACTATCGTCACGGTACGCCATGACATCCTTGATATGCACCATGCCGATGACATCATCCAGCGTGTCGCGAAATACCGGCATGCGCGAATGTGCCTTGCCGCCGATTAAGTCAATGAGAGCATGAAGTGAGATTTCCACATCGACCGCGACAATATCGGCCCGCGGGACCATGACGTCTCGCGCGATCAGATTCCTGAGATTGAGCACATTGCGCAGAAAAGTCAGCTCGTCGCCGCCCGCGGCCTCGACATCATCTTCCTGTTCGATCAATTCCTCGATGGTATGGCGCAGGGTTTCCGCGCCATTTCGCGGCCGCAGAAATTTCCGCAGCCTGCCCCGAAATCCGCGAGCCGGAGAGGTTTGTTCATAGGCGGCCCCATCGTTGTGAGGATCACGAGAATCAGGCAAGTCTTTCATCGCTTTCAGCTATGCCACGAAGGGCGCCTCCTCCACATAGGGATCTGGCACGCCGAGGGCGCCGAGCACCCGGATTTCAAGCTGTTCCATGGTTTGCGCCTCGGCCTCATCCAAGTGGTCATAGCCAAGAAGATGCAATATTCCATGAATAACAAGATGGGTGAAGTGATCACCCAATTGTTTGCCCTGATCTTCTGCTTCCGCAGCGATGGTTTCAAACGCCAGCACCACATCGCCGAGCAGAACCGGCGGACCATCGGGGCCCGCGGAATAGTGCGGTTCGTTTTCGGACGGCAAGGCCGGGAATGAAAGCACATTGGTCGCGCCCTCCCGGTCCCGGAATTGCAGATTGAGGCCGGCGATCGTCGCGTCATCAGCAAGAACAATACTGATTTCAACCGGCCGGCCGGCCGCATCCGACAATCCCCCAGGGAATTCATTGGGCGCTTTATCTGCCACCGCATCGAGAGCCGCGAACACCGCGCGACGGCAAAGCCCGGCGGCATCCCCCAGCGCCGCATCCCAGCGCGGACAGGAATGTGTAATGTCAATTTCGGCGATCATATTTCATCATTCACGGGGGCGCGTATTGCCGGCGCGGCCCTCGGCTTTATTTTCGCTCCGGTCATAGGCTTCGACGATTTTGGTTACAAGCGGATGGCGCACGACATCCCTGGCCGTCAGATTGACCACCGCAACGCCGTCAACGTCCGAGATGATGTTTACGGCGTTGCGCAGGCCGGAATCGGTTCCGGACGGCAAGTCGATCTGGCTTAAATCGCCGGTAATCACCATGCGGGAGTTTTCGCCTATGCGGGTAAGAAACATCTTCATTTGAACGTGGGTAGTGTTCTGGGCCTCGTCAAGAATGACACATGCATTGGACAGGGTCCGCCCACGCATGAAGGCCAACGGCGCAACCTCGATCTCGCCTGAACCGAGGCGGTTGACCACCTGTTCAGGCGGCAGCATGTCATAGAGCGCATCGTATAGGGGACGTAGATACGGATCGATTTTATCGCGCATATCGCCGGGTAGAAATCCGAGCCGTTCGCCGGCTTCGACCGCTGGTCGGGAAAGTATGATCCGATCAACCTGTCCGGAAACAAACATCGAGACCGCCGTCGCGACGGCAAGATAGGTTTTTCCGGTCCCCGCGGGACCGATGCCGAAGACCAGCTCATTCTTGCGCAGCGCGTTGATGTAATCCTTCTGGCCGGGAGTCCGAGCCGAGATATGGCGTCTTGGCGTCTGGATAGCTGCGGCCCCCCCGAACTGGGATTCCGCACGCGTATCGCCTGCGGCAACCGCGGTCGTCGCGAACCGGAGAGCGGCATCCACTTCAGCATTATCGACCGACAAGCCCCGGCCCAACCGATCATAAAGCGCGTTCAGCGTTGCGCGCGCAACGGCGACCGCATCGGATGGGCCCGATAGGGTGATCTGGTTTCCGCGCGAAGACAGGGATATGCCGAGTTGCTGCTCGATGCGGGCCAAGTGGCGATCATACTCGCCATACAACATGGGAAGGCGTTTGTTATCATCGAACTGAATCCGCGTGGAATCAGAGTCCGTTCCCGGGTCGCCTGTTTGGGGTTTCGGCTTCAAACGGATGCGGTCTCCGAAATTTCCGTCGCCGGATATTTGTCGTCGTTCATCGGCAGTAGGCTTCCGGCGAGCGAGTTGGCCCGTGCGGCAATGATGCGGACATCTGAAATATTGCCCAGATGGGCTGTCATGTCGCGCGACGTATTACACGTTACATATACCGCCTGCATATGTGGGCTGCGCCCCAAAATTTGATTGGGCCGCGCGCCGGGCCGGTCAAACAGCACGGGAACCGCGTGCCCGATGGATTTTTCGTTGAACGCGATTTGTTGCCGATTGAGAATATCATGCAATTTTTCCAGCCGGTCGGACTTGATGTCCTCGGTGAGCTGACCCGGCATCACTGCGCCGGGCGTCCCCGGCCGCCGGCTGAATTTAAAGGAATAGGCCTGGGCAAATTCGACCTCGCTGATCAGCGCCATCGTATCCTGAAAATCCGCGTCGGTTTCGCCGGGATGCCCCACAATGAAATCCGACGACAACGCGATATCGGAGCGCGCCTTGCGCAGCTTTTCGATAATCCGCAGATAAGCCGCAACGTCATGGCCGCGGTTCATGGCCGCGAGCATCCGGTCCGAGCCCGATTGCACGGGAAGGTGAAGATAGGGCATGAGCTGGGGCAATTCGCCATGGGCCGTGATCAGATCATCATCCATATCGCGCGGGTGGGACGTCGTATAGCGGATACGCGAAAGACCGTCGATTTCCGCCAATGACCGAACCAGGCGGCCGAGCGTCCAATCGCCGCCGGGGCCGGAGCCAAGAGCGGCGCCGTGATATGCGTTGACGTTCTGCCCAAGCAAGGTGATTTCCCTTGCGCCGCGCGCCACCAATCCACGCGCCTCGGCCAAGACATCTTCGACCGGACGAGAATATTCCGAGCCCCGCGTATAGGGCACAACGCAAAATGAACAAAATTTATCGCACCCTTCCTGGATGGTCAGAAAGGCCGCGGTACCGGCATTGCCGACGGCTTCGGGCAAAAAATCAAATTTGGATTCTACAGGGAAGTCCGTATCGCCGACCCCGCCGCCATCGCGTAGCGCGCGCTCGACCATTTCAGGAAGACGATGATAGGTCTGGGGTCCGAAGGCAACATCGACAAATGGCGCCCGGCGCAGCAGTTCCTCACCCTCCGCCTGGGCGACACAGCCGCCGACCGCAATCATCGGGCCTGCGGGCGCACCTGAATTGGCGGCGCGCTCCTCGCGAAGAAGGCGCAACCGGCCAAGCTCCGAATACACTTTCTCCGCAGACTTTTCGCGAATGTGACAGGTGTTCAGAATGATAAGATCGGCATCTTCGGCCTGACCGGTCGCCTCATATCCATGGGGCGCCATGACATCGGCCATGCGGGCGGCGTCATAAACATTCATCTGACAGCCGTAGTTTTTTATAAATAAGCGTTTTGCCAAAAGCGTGAACCAATAGTTATGGCGATTTCAAAAAACCCTGGATTCGACAGGCCGGGCGTCAACTTTCCGAAGTCTCGGCCATTTCCGGGGACGAATTTATCTCTGAACCAGACCGCCGTCCCGAATTGGCGTCCGAAACGCCGACCGACACCACTTCATAGCAATGATCGGCAAGCCCTTTTCGGGTTTCATATTGGCTCAATGTGACCGGCGCATGAAATATTACTTCCACCCTGCAAATCCCGAGACCAAACAAAATCCACATATGCGGCGCCATTTCCATATCGCCATACCAGGCGAAATAGGGTTTCAGCATCCGCCCGATGGGCATTCCGTCAAGCCGGGTATAGGCGATAGACACCGGCTGGACAACCAGTTCCTTCCCGTCGAGGTTTTGTTGCGCAACGCTGAAAAGCGCACTCTTGAAGGGCAGGACACGGTTGCCATCGCT
>CALGIA010000029.1 GCA_937916005.1 uncultured Rhodospirillaceae bacterium | reverse complement strand
CATGGGCCTTGGGGGTCCGGGACGGCCATGGGCCTTGGGGGTCCGGGACGGCCATGGGCCTTGGGGGTCCGGGACGGCCATAGGCCTTGGGGGTCCGGGACGGCCATAGGCCTTGGGGGTCCGGGACGGCCTCAGGCCGCTTCCGGCATGATCGTCTTGCGCATGTCGGCGCCGTCGAAAATCGCGCCGTCGATCATGGCGCCGGTGAAGTTGGCCTTGACCAGCCAGGCTTTGCTGAAACAGGCATCGCGGACGTTGGCGCCGTCGAGGCGGGCGGATTCCAGATTGGCGCCGGTGAGGTCGGCATCGGTCAAATTGGAGGCCCAGGTGCGGCCGGTCGGCTTGCCGTCCTCGTCGAGGATATCGGCGGGCTGAAGATTGATCTGCATCATATTCGCTTCGGTCAGGGTGCAGTCGGTCAGATTTGCGCCGGTCAAATCGGCCATGCACAAATTCGTCTTGTTCATCTTCGAGCCGGTAAGATCCGACATGGCGAAGGCGGCCCCGCCGAGATTGGCGCCGGTGAAATCGACGCCGCGCAGACTGGCCGCGCTGAGATCGATCGACTTGAAATCGACCCGATTGAGATCGCGCCCATCCAGGACCGCGCGTTCGCCCTTGGCGCCCCGGGAATTGACCCAGGTGACATGGCCGTGCAGAATCGCCCGCGTATCGGCGTCGAGTTGATCCATTCCCCGGGTCATCTTGGCCTTGGAAAGATCGACCTTTTCCGGGTCGAATTCTCCCAGATCGGCGCCGGCGAGTTCGGCATCCTCGAGATTGGCGCCTGAAAGATTGGCGCCTGAAAGATTGGCGCCGACCAGATTGACCCGCGACAGATCGGCTGATGTCAGATTGGCGTTGGTCAGGTTCACGCCGGCAAGCTTGGAATCGCAAAGTCTGGCGTTGGTCAGGTCGGCGCAGGTCAGGATCGCGCCCGTCAGATCGGCCTGGTTGATCGCCGATTGCCCGAGCCGCGAGCCGCTGAGATTTGCGCCGTTTAGACCGGCGCGGGACTCGTTGGCGTTATCGCGATTATATTTCTGGATAACGATCGATTTTTCGTCTTCGTCCTGGGTCAGGAGAAACCCGTCCCGCAAATCGACATTTTTCATATTGGCGTAAGACAGATCCGCGCCGCGCAAATAGGCGCCCCGCAGATCGGATTCGGAGAGATTGGCATGTTTCAGATCGGCGCCGCTGAGATCGGCGGCGAACAGATCGCATTTGCTGAGATTGGCGGACCGCAGGACGCAACGGCTGAGGATTGTTCCGGTCAGCTTCGCCTCTCTCAGATCGACGTTGGACAGGTCGAGGCCGGCAAGACTTTCCATGGCGAGATTCGCGCGCGCGGAATCCCGCAACCCCTCAAGGAAGCGGCTGTGGAATTCCAGCGCTCTGACCAATGCGTCCGGCGTCATCTCAATTTCCTCGAAGGGCAATTGCCGCAGCCGCGCAATTGCGGCCAATTGGACGCCAGAAGATCACAAATTCGTTAATATGGATTGAAAATATACCTGATACCCACCACCATGAATCAAAATCATCAAATAAATTCAATATGTTATGCAGCGCCCATATCGTCGCGAGTGCGTCCGATCGCTTCCTGAAGAACCTGCTGCTTCATGCTTATGGTGGGTTCATTGAACATAACGTTCTTCAGCCAGTCGAACCCCAGCGCCAATAAAGCTTCATCATTGGTTTTGAGTTGTTCGATGATTTCGGGATCGATTTCATAGATTTCCAGGAATCGGGACTCGAAAACAAAGCGGCGGAATTCATCGATATCGCTCGAAACCATGTAGAACATGCGCTTGGTCTGGTCCGAGACCTCCTTGCCGCCCGGCCCGCCCATGCTGCGCCACGACGCCATCTTCATGAGGATTTCCATCCAGCCGCGATTGACCGCGTCATAGGGCTCAACCCCCTGTTCGGTGCGGAAGTCGCCGACGCTTTGCAGCTTTTCCTCTTTATGGCCCTGGCAATGAGCCTCCTTGACCAGAAAATGGAAATCCAGCGTTTCGTCGCCTTCCTTGCCGTCCTTCTGCTTGATGCTGCCGAGACCGAGCGGGTAATAGCGGCAGGTCGCCGGGCGGTCGTCATAGACGGTACAGCCGGCTTCGCCATCGAGAAACACGCAAGCCCGGGTTCCGGCGTCTCCGTCCATTTTGAGCTTGTTGACCGGCAAGCCGGCCCGTTCGAAATCCGCCGGGTAGGCATAGCGGTCGACCAGTTCGGCGGGCGGAATGCCAAGCCCCCGGGACAGCCGGAGAATGTCGTAGGGCGTCAACATGACATCCGCGCCATGGCAACAATCGTTCCAGCATGACACGCCGCGATGGCATGAGAAACAGAACATGTCGTCATGTTTCAGACGAACCGGCAGGACCGGACCGCCATCGATATCGCGCACGCCCCGGAATACATTGAATTCCAGGCCGGCTTCATGGCGCGAAGCCTTGTCGGAAGCGGCGCGGTCATCGTCAGGCATCGGCCCGTCGAATTCTCCGGGATTACCGGGATCATGGGGTTCATTTGGTGGAGTCAAGGCGGTCATATCTCCTTTGCCAAGCCAAGAAGGAGGTTCTACGCCACCCGCCCCGGCAATAATACCAGGGATATCAAAATTCCTGTTGTTATTCGACGGCGGGCACCGCACCATTCGCCGCCAATCGCTACCAAATCCTGGGGAGGATAATTTGTATTCATCAACGCGGCGCACGCTGCCCGATGGGCTATCCACATGACGGAACCCGATTCCGGAACCGCCCCCAAGACCGCTGAATTAAGCCGCGCCCTCGACCCCTGGACGAAATGGGCCGCCTTCATCGGCTTTCTGCTGCTGATCGGAGCCGCCGCCGCAACGCTTATGGATGTCCTGATGCGCTGGCTGCTCAACATGCCGATTGAGGGTTGGGATGATCTGAGCCATCTGGTATTCGCAATCGTGATCGTGGCCTGTTTCCCCGCCGGACTGTTGCAGGGCCACAATATCACCATCCGCTTTCTCGGCGCCGGTCTCGGCAGGCGCCCGTCACAGTGGCTGGAATGGTTCGGCGCCCTGCTGACCTTCATCTTTTTCAGCTTCATGGCCTGGCAGTTCATGGTCCTGACCTTTGAACACCACGCCAGCGGCGACACCACCATGACGGCGGAACTCATCACCTGGCCATGGTGGACCATCGCGACGGGTCTGGTGCTGTTCTGCATCCCCGTGCAGGCCGTCGTCCTGATCGGTCATACGCGCCGGGCCCTTTCGGGCGATGAGCCGGGCGGCGCCATTGAGCCCGAACACGGCACCGAAGCCGGGGAGGTCTGATCTTGGATCCTCTTCTGCTTGCCTCGATGGGGATTGGCGCCATGTTCGCGCTGATCGCGCTGCACGTGCCGATCGGCGTCGCCATGGGACTTTCCGGCTTTGTCTGCGTCGGACTTCTGCTGGGCTGGGACCCGGCGATCAGCCTGTTCAAGACCGAACCATCGGGCGTGGTCGCAAGCCGCGACCTGGCTGTTATCCCGCTCTTCCTGCTGATGGGGAGTTTCGCCGGCGCCGCCGGGCTATCATCGGATTTATACCGGCTAGCCTATGCGGTAGTCGGCCATTACCGGGGCGGGCTGGCCATGTCGACCATCGGCGCGTGCGCGGGTTTCGGCGCGGTGTGCGGGTCATCGGTGGCGACGGCGGCAACCATGACGCGGGTTGCCCTGCCGGAAATGCTAAAACGGGGATACCAGCCGGGCCTTGCCACAGGATGCATAGCCGCCGGCGGTACCCTGGGCATGCTGATTCCACCCTCGGTGATCCTGGTCCTGTATGCGGTGCTGACCGAACAGTTCGTGATCGCGCTCTTCATTGCCGCGGTTATCCCCGGGCTGGTGGCGGTGCTGCTGCATTTTGCCGCCATCCTGACCTATGTGCGGCTGAACCCGGACTCAGGCCCCGCCGGCCCGCGCATGCCATGGCCGGAACGCTGGCGGGTGCTCCGCGATTCATGGGGGGTGGTGACGCTCGCCGTGGTGGTATCCGGGGGCATCTATGGCGGAATTTTCACGGTCGCGGAAGCCGCGGCCATCGGCGTCTGCATGGCGTTGTTCTTCACCATTTTGCGCGGCAAGCTGACCTGGGACATCCTGTGGAAGGTGCTGAGCGAATCCGCCGCCAATACGGGGCTGATCTATCTGATCATCATCGGCGCCCATATTTTCACCTATTTCGTCACGTTGTCCCAACTGCCCAGCGCCATGACCGAGTGGATCGATTCCCTTGGGCTGCACCCCCTGCTGGTGATGTTTCTGCTGCATTTGATGTACATCATCCTGGGCAGCATCTTCGACACGGTCGCGGCCATGGTGATCACCCTGCCCTTCGTGTTTCCGTTGATTATCGGGCTTGGCTTCGATCCCATCTGGTTCGGGGTCATCAATGTGATGGTGATCGAAATCGGCATGATTACGCCTCCCATCGGCATCAATGTGTTCGTGCTTCACGGCATCGCAAGGGATATCCCATTGGCGACGATATTTCGTGGAATCGTGCCCTTTCTGATTGCCGATCTGATCCGCCTGACCATATTGACCCTGTTCCCGGCCCTGGCGCTGTGGTTGCCCGGTCAGCTTGGCATGCTTATGTAGAACCTGTACTTGCCTGAAACGCCGCGAAGATGTATTTCCTCCGCAGCATATCTGGTTTGACGATGAAATGGAAAATATTCCGATGAGTGAGACCACAACGACGACTTCGAGTAGCTCGAAAGACAGCGCGAAGAAAAGCACCAAAGACAGCACGTCTGCGGCCAAGGAAAGCACGGCCAAGGAAAGCACGGCCAAGGAAAGCACGGCAAGCGCATCCAGCGATGAGGGCGCGAAAGCCAAGACATCCGGCGGCGACGCGCCGGCAGCCGCCCCTGCGGCGTCGAATGGGAAATCCGATGTCTATTACGGGAATTTTTCCAACGTCAAAAACCCCGCCTATCGCGGTGGTTGGGACGATATCTGGGGCAATGGGGAAGCCCGCGAAAAGGCGCCCGCGCAAAAAATGCCGGCCCGGAAAAAAGCCGTCCCCGTCACGCTCATGCTCGATATGGCCGACATGCCGAAAGCTCTGCGGGCCGGTCTGGCCGATTTTGCCCGCGCAGAACTCAAGCGGCAGAAATCCCGTCTCAACTACGACAAGCGCGACAAGGCCGGTTCGGTGAACTGGCGCATAGAGTGCCGCATCGAAAGCTGAAATCGAGATCAGAGCGTTTTCGGTTCAAATGGAGTCTGCGCCGGCGATGAGCGACGACCCTATCGACGACGAAGATGACGACGAGGATATTCCCGAAGGTCTGGACCGGCTGCCCAAAGGCGTGAAGAACTACTTCACGCCACTTGGCTTCAAACGGCTTGAGGACGAATTCCATCAATTGCGACGGGTCGAGCGTCCCCAGGTCGTGGCCACCGTATCGTGGGCCGCGGGGAATGGCGACCGCTCGGAAAACGGCGATTACATATACGGCAAGCGGCGGCTGTATGAGATCGACCGGCGCAGCCGCTTTATCCGCAAACGCCTTGAAATCGCCGAGGTGGTCGACCCGGCGCAGCAGCAGAAACTGGACCGGATATTTTTCGGCGCGACCGTCACCTACGCCGATGCCAGGGACGTGGAACACACCATCAAGATCGTCGGCGTCGATGAAGCCCGCATCGAGTTCAACGAGGTCAGCTGGATTTCGCCCATCGCGCGCGCACTGATGAAAGCCGCCGAAGGCGACCTCGTGAAGATGAAAACCCCGACCGGGATCGAGGAAATCGAGGTGGTCAAAATTTCATATGACGCGCCGGAGGAGAGCGCGTGAAATGATTATTTCCTGGCCAATGCTTCAAGCTTGGCCGACTTGATGGTGTTCTGGTCGAGGGCCGCGTCTTTCTTGGCGTCCATGCCGAAGGCGACCGCCATGAGCTGGCTGTAGAACACCACCGGGAGCAGATAGATTGATTTGCCAGTCATTTGTGGCGGACTAGTACCGTGACCTAGGTCCGATGCCCTGTTTATGGCGTACGCAACCTGCTATAACTTGGACGCAATGATAATTGCCCAAATCTCCGACAGCCATATCGATCCCGAATCCAACAAGCTGGAAGACCGGCTTAGAGATCTCCGGCACGTGGTCGATAACATTAATAGCCAGGACCCCGCCCCCGACATCGTCATCCATACGGGCGATGTCGTCCACAACGGCACCCAGGAAAAATACGATTTGGCCCTAACGATCCTTAGACGTTTAAGGGTGCCGCTTCATGTTTGTGCCGGCAACCGCGACGTCCGAAGCCTGATTGCCAGGAATTTCCGGACAGGCCGCGACATTTCACCGGGTTCGAAGTTCCTGCAATACAGTATCGACGATTACCCGGTGCGTCTGATCGCCCTGGATACCCTGTGTGCTACTGCCAACATGGGTGATTATTGCCGGGAACGCGCCGATGCCCTTAGCCGAGTACTGGCCGAAGAGCCGCTGAAACCGACCGCATTGTTCATGCATCATCCGCCTTTTGAAGTCGTTGACTCCAAATACCGGTTCCAGTTCGACGATTGGGATAGTGTGGACCATCTGGCCCGTGCCCTGAAAAAACATGATCAGGTAAAACGCCTTTTCTGTGGCCATACCCACCGCAATTCCAACGGCGAATTCCAGGGCGTTCCGGCCGGTACGGCTCCCAGCATCGCCGTCGATCTCC
>CALGIA010000028.1 GCA_937916005.1 uncultured Rhodospirillaceae bacterium | reverse complement strand
AGCTGTTCCTCGGTCCAGCCATCGGTCCCGTCGGGCTGCTTCGGCAGCACCAGATAGCGCATGTCGGCGTTGGAATCATGCACCCGGACGGTGGTGGTTTCGGCCAGGTCGGTGCCGAATTCCTTGAGCACCACGCGCGGCTCATGCACGACGCGCGCCCGGTAGCTTTTGGATTTATACCAGTCCGGCGGCAGCCCCAGAATTGTGCGCGGGTAGCACGAACACAGCGTGCACACGATCATGTTGTGAGCGTCGTCGGTGTTTTCGACCACGACCAGCTCCACGTCGCCCATGGGAATGCCCAGCTCGCCGACCGCGGCGCTGCCGTCCTCCATCAGGCGTTTCTTGTATTCCGGATCGGTCCAGGCCTTGGCGACGATCCTGGCGCCGAGATGGGGGCCGCGGCTATCCATGAATTCGATGTTCGCCCGGATATCATCCGCCGTCACGATTTCCTTTTCGATCAGCAATTCGCGAATGGCTTCGGCCATCAATTCGTAATGGCCGGTTTCATTGACGTCGTGATCGCTGTCATCATCCCACTTCAGAAACTTGCCTTCTTCGTGGACATGGGGATGATAGATTTCTTCCGGATTTTCCCCGTCGTGATCGTGATCGTGGTCATGTTCGTCGGCCATTGCCGCTCTCCTTGCTGTTCCCGGATCAGGCCGGGCTGAGCCAATGTTCCTGAATTTCCAGATCGACGGAATCGCCGGCCGGACCTTTGTAGTCGGGCCAGATGTCGCCCTGCATGAAGCGGACCCGGTACAGCGGCCGGTCGGGATGGCCGTCGAACCCATAGGCGAGTTCCTCCGGGTTGGGGAACGCGCCGCAGTAGCGCTCGATCTCTCCGGTCTTGCCGCGAATGTAATAGGGCACCCGGCGGTGGCCCGGCGGATGGGCGGTCGCGACCCGTACCCTGTCGCCGATATTATAGGTGGTCATGCCGTCCCCCTTGTCCGATTGCGGATTTCATCCATCCGGGCCGTGACCTCGTCACGGGTCAGCAGTTCTTTTTCTTCCATCAGATTGATCATCGCCTCGGCCCATCGTTCGAAATAGGGCAGACCGTTATAGTCCCGCTCGTCCAGATCCTCGATCGCCCGGCGCAGTTCATCGACCCGCATCAGACGCCGCGGCTCATCGCCCAGCGCCGACCGGATGGCCGTGATCATTTTCTGCCATGGCTCGGCGTCATGTTCCGCAAAATCGATCGGGTCGCCGTCCAGCCCGCCCATATCATGTGTTCTCCGTTCACCGGACATTCCCTGTCCCCGTTTATTTGTTCACGCGCAAATTTTCCTCCGCTGGGAGGCTATCGTCAAGCTCTGTTGCCGCGCCTTGCAGCAATTTCGGCCATGCGCCCCTCGATCTCCTCCTGGGTCAGCACGCCCTTTTCCACCATCAGCCGGGCGGTCGCCACGATGGCCCGCTCGAAATAGGCCAGACGGTCATAATCCTCGCCCAGATCCTCGGTCATGCGGCGGCGTTCATGGACGCAGATCAGCCCGGCGCCGTTGGGGCCGATGGCGCCGCTGACCGCCGTGGCCAGCAATTCCCAATCCGCTTCGGGGTGATGGGACGGATCAACCGGCCCCGCCGGCAATCCGCCGATATCGTGCACGCGCCGCATCATGACATGAGTTCCTTCCGGACGATGTCGGCGCCCGCGACCATGGCGCGGAGCTTGCCGAACGCCACATCGCGGGACATATATTTCATGCCGCAATCGGGGGCGACCACCATGCGGTCCGGCGGCAGGACTTGCAGGCCGCGCCGGATGCGCGCCGCCACTGTTTCCGCGCTCTCGATTTCCGGATCGCCCAGATTGAGCACGCCCCAGATGATGGTCTTGGACGGCAGCGACTTCAGGATCGCCGGGTCCAGATTGGACTGCGCCCCCTCGATGGAAATCTGGTCGGCGGAACAGGCTTCGAGCTCGGACAGGAACGAATAGCCGGTGCTGGGCCGTTCATGCACCACATGGGCGTAGCCGAAACACAAATGCACCGCCGTGGTTCCGGTGACGCCCTCCAGCGCGCGGTTGATGGCCTTGATGGCGTAGCCGCCGGCTTTTTCCGGCCGCGCCTGCATATAGGGCTCATCGAGCTGGACCACATCGATTCCGGCGGCGAACAGCGCCTTGATCTCCTCATTCACGGCGGCGGCATAATCCATCGCCGCCGCCTCGTCGGTCTTGTAATAATCATTTTGCGCCTGCTGGGTCATGGTGAACGGACCGGGGATGGTGATCTTGGTCCGCCGGCTGGTATTGGCCACCAGGAATTCCACATCGGCGACTTCCACGGGGCGGTCGCGCCGGATCGGGCCGGCGATGCGCGGCACCGGATTTGAATGACCGGTGCGGTCCAGCGCCGAGCCCGGATTGTCCAGGTCGATCCCGCCCAGCGCGGTGGCGAACCGGTTGGAATAGCTTTCCCGGCGGATTTCACCGTCGGAGATGATGTCGATCCCGGCCTGTTCCATGTCGTGGATGGCGGCGCGGGTCGCGGTATCCTGCGCTTCGGCCAGCTCGTCGGGCGGCACTTTCCATATTTCATGGGCGCGGACCCGCGGCGGCAGACGCCCGCGCAGGTTTTCCTTGTCGACCAGCCAGTCGGGCTGGACGTAGCTGCCCACCACGGTGGTTGGCAAAAGCTTGCCGGGTGTCGTGTCGGACATGGATCCTCCCCTGAATTCGGTTGGCGAAACTATACAACCCGGCGCCGGGACGGCACATCACTATTTGCCCGAACAGGGCCGTGTCCGGTATAGATTGCCCCTCAACGATAAAGACGATTTTCAGAAGGGCGTAATCCATGCGTGACCAGTCGCTGCGCGGCCATGTGGCCAATCTCGAACAACAGGGTGAATTGATCCGTTTCGATACGGAGACCGACCCCCATGAAAACCTGTCGGCGCTGGGCTGGAAGACCTATGACACGCTGGGCAAATCGTCCCTGTTCACCAATCTCAAGGGATTTCCCGGCTGGACCGTCTGCAACCAGATCGTCACCGACCGCAGGAAATGGGCCATCGCCATCGGCGTCGATGAAGCCGAACTGATCCCGACCCTGGTGGAGCGCATCAGGGGCGAGGTGGAACCGGTGATGGTCGATGCCGCGGACGCGCCGGTCAAGGAAATCATCCTGCTGGGCAAGGACGCCGACCTGACAAAAATTCCCGCCATGTGGACCTCGGAAAAAGACCCGTCGCCCTATATCGCGTCGGGCATGGCGGTGATCAAGGACCCGGACACCGGCATCCGCAATGTCTCGATCCACCGCCAGCAGATCCAGGGCCCCGACCAGACCGGTTTCCTGATCTGCCCGCGCCATGCGCTGCGCATCTACGGGATGTACCAGAAGCGCAACGAGCCCATGCCCGCCGCCATGGTGATCGGCGCCCATCCGGCGATCTACTATGCGTCCGCCTTCACGTCTTCCTACGGGCTGGATGAATTCAATATCGCGGGCTCGCTGCTGGGCGATCCGATCCGCCTGGTAAAGTGCGAAACCATCGATCTGGAAGTCCCCGCCGATGCGGAGCTGGTGATCGAAGGCGAAATCCTGCCCGAGGGCATGGTGCCGGAAGGCCCGTTCGGCGAGGCCAGCGGCACCTACGCCATGGAGGGCTCGACGGAAATTTTCCGGGTCAAGGCGATCACCCACCGCAAGGACCCCATGTTCTACGGCATGCAGTGCGGCGCGCCCATGACCGACACCCAGTCGATCACGGCGACCTGCATCGAAACCGTGCTGATGGATCATCTGCGCAATGTGGAAGGCGGGCTCGATCTGCTGGATGTGCGCGTGCTCGGCATCGCCGGGCTGATGGCGGTGGTGCTCAAGCTGCGGCCGCGCGTCGAGGGCCAGGCCAAGACCGCGCTGATGGCCGCGCTCTCAAGCCCCTATCTGCACCCCAAGATGGCCATCGCGGTGGATGAGGACATCGACGCGTCGGACATGCGCCAGGTGTTCTGGTCCCTGACCACGCGGGTCCACGCGGCGCGCGACGTGGTGATCATCCCCCAGACCAGGATCTGGTCGCTGGACAACGTGTCCGACATCGTGCCGGGCATGTCGCCGATGTACCGCATCGGCGGCAAGACCATGATCGACGCCACCAAACCGTCGGTCGGACGCGCGGAGGAACAGGACCGCTTCACCATGGCCATGCCGAAGAATTACAACGACGTGGATCTGAAAGATTTCCTGCCGTAAGGGCCAGTGACGGATAAGCGACCGGCTAGAAAGAATACCCCTCCCCCCTCGAGGGGGAGGCAGGGTGGGGGGGCTGCTTGCCTCAAGGGAAGACTCTCAAAGAAATCACACCCCTCCCCTGAAACAACCAGCCCCCCCCACCTTAATCCTCCCCCTCAAGGGGGGAGGAAAACCCACTTCACCAACCCGCGCCCAAACGCCGGGTCAGGCGCCGTCCAGCACCACCAGATTACCCCGTGCCGACGCCAGCCGCAGGTCGCGCTGGGGCCGGTATGCGTCCGAATTGTACCAGCGGTCGATTGTTTCCAGATCGGGGAACTCGATGATCACGTTGTGACTGCCGGTCCACGACCCTTCCAGAATTTGCGGCTCACCCACCGACGAGATCACCCGCGCCCCGAATTCGGCCAGCCCCTCCCGGACATGGGAGCGATACTCCGCCCACCCGTCCTGGTCCGTGACTTCAAGCTGATTATAGATCACATAGGCCGTCATGCTGTCCTCCCAAGGTGAATATCGAGACTGAAACGGGGCGGAGCGTAGCACGAACGCAATCTTATGACGGCGCGAAATTGCGGGGCTGTGGGGGGGCGGGAGTGTGGCTATGCAAGACCTGACACCGCCATTCGATGACCCCGCGTTCATTATGGGCGAAGAGCGGAAAAATTATCGGTGAGTTGAACTTCTCAGATTATCCAGAATCAATTGTTTGGCTTGCTACTTCGTTTTGGTGGAAGATGTAACTGTATCAAATAGCTCAAATATTGAGAGAGACCGTTTCGGAAAATGCGTAAAGAGTTCGTCGTCCAAAACGTATTTTTTCAGCTTAAACGTGCCCGAAACCTCACGCATCTCAAAGAATTTTACCGACCGTTCCCGGTCCTCCAACGCCTTAACTACGGCGTACTTAACCGGTGCACCGCATCTTATGCCAAAAATAATCTCTTCCAACTCAAGCGGGGAGTTCCGCAGTCCACGGGGCCCGACCAGGCGCCACTCCCGCTCATAGCCCCAACTTTTGGCCTTCCGAAAAAGCACAGCCTCATCAACCTGACTGCGGGCGACATCATTTCCATCAAGCATCGCGGCTACTTTGCTCGTCTCGACCAGCCTGCTACCGCCATACTCTATCTTGTGAATATCTTTTGCGGCTTTTGCTGGCACTGAATAGCCGATGCAAACGCCGCGATGCTGATCGCCATAG
>CALGIA010000027.1 GCA_937916005.1 uncultured Rhodospirillaceae bacterium | reverse complement strand
CCTTCCAGGTCGCCCGGGACGAGATCGGCGACAAGCGCATAGAGGATGAACGCCATTACCACCAGAAACAGGGCCATTCCCGCAGTCCGCCTCAGTCCTTCCATCACCAGCACCACCACGATGATTCCGATGATCAGCGTTTCAGTGGTGCGGCTCGACACATCGATCAGCAGGCGCTCGTAGGCGATGGCAATATGCACCGTGGTCGCGAGCCCGAGCAAGGAGGCGACGATGTCATACCAGGGTGTCTGCCCGCCGCGACGCTGATCGAACCTGACATTGAAAAACACAAGCCCGATCGCCAGTCCGAGTTCGGTGGCGAGGAGCTGTTCGGGAAACAGGTTGAGCCCCAAGGCCGGGCCGAGGTCCAGCACCCAGAGGACGGGAAGAACGGTCAGCAAACCACCCCCGATCTGGAGGATCAAACCCATGGCGCGCGACCGGGTTTCAGGCGGAGAGGATGGCGGGCTTTCCGAAGTCAGATTCGTGTCAGTCAATTCAGCTGTTCCTGTTGAACCGGTTGCGCCATCATCAATTAGGCCCCGATCGTCGGAAGCAAGTCAACTGCGGGGCCCGGCGCCATCACCTCGTGTTGCCGCTTTGGGTCGAATGCAAATTGTGTTAGCGTCCACGCGGCTTCCATAAAGCAAACCGGGGATACAGGTCTTTTGGAATTTGATGGCGCTTCTCTCGACGGGCTCCCGTGGTTTCTTGCCTATATGGCGACCGCCCTGGTTCTGACCCTGTTCTACGTGGTCATTTATATGTGGGTGACGCCGCATCCCGAGATCAGGCTGATCCGGGAAAACAACATGGCCGCCTCGCTGGCCTTCGCCGGCAGCCTGGTCGGCTTCTGCCTGCCGCTGGGCAGCGCGATCGCCAATTCGGTCGCTTTGGTGGATTGTGCGGCGTGGGGCGTGATCGCCCTGATCGTCCAGATCGCGATATTTTACGTTGTTCGTCTGCCCATACCGAAAATTTCGGAGCGGATCGAAAAAGGCGAAACGGCCAGCGGTCTCTGGCTCGGGGCCGCGTCCCTGGCCGGCGGAATACTCAACGCCGCCTCCATGACCAACTGATCTACTGGAAAGAATTAAAATGACACGCTGGAATACAATTTCCGTCGCCCTGCTGATGGGCGTAAGCCTGATCGCGCTTCCCGCCTGCGAAGAAGCAAAGGTGGATGCGGCGGTCTTCGAGACTTTGAAGCAATGCTATGACGATCCCAGCATGAACCAAGATCGATGCAAGATTGACTACAAGGAAGCGAAGGACCAGCACGCCGCCGTGGCGCCGAAATATACGTCCGAGGCGGATTGCCAGGCCGATTTCGGATCCGGCAAGTGCGAAAAGGCTCCCTACCAGACGTCCAGCGGCGGCTCGGTTTTCATGCCCCTGATGATGGGCTACATGATGGGGTCCATGTTGGGTGGCCGCCGCTCCATGATGTCCCAGCCCCTGTACCGGTCGGCCGGCAATCCGAAATCCTTCCGGACCGCCGATAACCGGAACGTGGGCTCAGCGACGGGCCGGACCCAGGTCGCCCGTTCGGCCACAAGCCGTCCGTCCTTCAAATCCTCGACCATCAAGCGCGGTGGATTCGGATCTTCCGGCCGGCGGTTCGGGTCCGCCGCCACCTGAGCCGACGTTGCCGGTTAAATAACATGCAGCGAATTCCCGTGACCGAACGACCCAACCTGGCGCAGGCCGCCGCCGGGCATGAGCTCGAATTCACACCCGGCCAGGGTGTAACCGGCTGGGATGAGACCGCCTATTATCAATTCACCATGAGCCAGATCGAAGAGGATCTGGAAGGGCCGTCCGAGGAACTCGAAGGTCTGTGTTTCGAAGTGGTGGCGCGCGCCGTGGATGATGAGGAAGTTCTGCGCCGGCTTGGGATCCCGGAACATTTTTGGGACTATGTGGCGGACAGCTGGCGCAATGGGGAAAAGAACCTGTATGGCAGAATGGACCTCTCCTATGACGGAGACGGGCCGGCCAAGCTGCTGGAATATAATGCAGACACGCCGACGGCGCTTTATGAATCGGCGGTCTTCCAATGGGAATGGCTGGAACAGGCCATGGCGCTGGGCCTGATTCCCCGGGGCTGCAATCAATTCAATGACGTGCATGAGAGCATCGTGGCGTCGTTTCCGCTTTTGGGCATCGATGGTCTCTCCCACTTCGCCTGCAATCAGGATATCGAGGACGATAAAGGAACCCTCGATTATCTTGAGGAATGCGCGCGG
>CALGIA010000026.1 GCA_937916005.1 uncultured Rhodospirillaceae bacterium | reverse complement strand
CGATGGTCGACAATCCACAGAGCCAAAGCCCCAGATGGTCCCAGACAACACATTTCGGCCGGTCCGTGGTGCCCGATGTGGAAAAGATGCAGGCTATATCGCCCGCTGTGTTGGCGGCTCTGGCGATTAAATCGCCAGGGTCCATGGAAAACAGACCGGGGCTTTGGTCGGACGGGTTCCAGTCGCCGAAGGAAATGATCTTGTCCGAGTCGGGCAGGATGCCGTCCAGATCCTGGTGCAGAAGCACCAGGGTCGGTTCGATATGGCCCAATATGGCGCGCAGATGATCAATTCCGCTTTCCACATGAAACGGGCAGGCGACGGCCCCGGCCCGCCAGATGGCCAGAAAGACCAATAATTTTTCGATCCTTTCGTCGCACAAAAGCGCGACCCGGTCGCCCGGCCTGACGCCGCGAATTTCAAGCAGGGCGGCTATGCGCTCGACCGCGTCGCGCAGCTCGGCGAAATCCATGCCCTTGTCCGACTCCAGATCGAAGATCGCGGTCTTGCCGGAATGGCTCAATGCGTGATCCGCAAGCAGCGCGCCAATCGATTGAAATGGGATGGTCATGTCATTCATGGCTTCAGGTTAGCGCAAGGCGCCGCTTGGACCAATCACCCGACGGGCTTATTGTCCCGTCCCATGCCAGTCATTGTGATCCTACCTTGAACGACCCGGCCCCTGTAAAGGCTCTGCGCAAAACCATTGCGCCGGCGGGTGAGCGCCGTCTGCTGGGGTTCGCCTGTCTTGGCCTTTCCATTCTCGGGCTCGGGGCGCTCTGGCCGATGATGCGGGCCGGGGTGCAAATCATGCCGGCCTTGTGGTTCGGCTCGACCCGGCTGCTGATGGCGTCAGCATGCATGTTCGTGTTGTTGATGGTCCTACGTCGTTTGCGCCTGCCAACGCGCCAGGATCTCCCCGTGATCATCAGCGTGGGCGTTTTCATGATGGGCATCTATGTGACCCTGGCGCAGATCGCGCTGCAATATGTGCCGGCGGGGCGGGCCACCCTTCTGGGCTACACCGTGCCGCTCTGGGTCATGCCCTTTGCGATCCTGTTCCTGCGCGAGAGGATCAACCGGCTCAAGCTCATCGGTTGGGTGCTGGGGGTTTCCGGGCTCATCGTGCTGTTCAACCCGCTGGGATTCGACTGGTCCGACCCCAATGTCGTGCTCGGCAACGGGTTCATGCTCATCTGTTCCGTGTCCTGGGCGGTGTGCGTCATCCAGATGCGCACCCAGGTTTATCGGCTGGAGCCGTTTCAACTGGTGCCGTGGCAGCTTCTGGTGGCCGGGTGCTGTGTTCTGGCATCGGCCCTGGTGTTTCAGCCGGGTGAATATATCGAATTCACCCAGGGTAATTTCTGGCTGCTTTTCATCAGCGGTCCGGTGGTTTCCTCGCTGACATTGTGGTCGAGCACCATGTCGCTCCGACATCTTCCGGCATTGACCTCATCTGTCGGGCTGCTGGGCGTGCCGTTCGTCGCCACATTGCTGGCCTGGATGTTCCTGGGAGAGCCGCTGACCCTGACGCTGGGCATCGGACTCGTGGTAATTTTCGCAGGAATCACAATGGTCAGCATCGGCGAGGCGCGAAGTTAAATGAAATCGCCGCAAAGCTCTTGCGCGCGCGCGGACACGGTGCGAGCATGCGCAAAAATCGACCCGGCTTGGGCACATTAAGCTAGATAGGAGGGGCCGTGAAGGCGCCAAGGTTTTTATATGTACGGGTAGCTTCCCTGGTTGAGGCGCTCGAGGTTCTGGCCGAATACGGCGATGAGGCATCGGTGCTGGCGGGCGGGCAAAGTCTTATGCCCACCCTCAACATGCGCCTGTCGTCGCCCAAGGTCCTTGTCGACATCAACCGGATCGACGATCTCAAGGGAATTTCCCTGGATGGAAACATGGTCAGGGTCGGCGCGCTGTCGCGTCATGCCGATGTCATGACCTCGCCGATTGTGGTGGAACATCTCCCCCTGATCGCCCAGGCATATCCGTTCGTGGCCCATGCGGCGGTCCGCAATCGCGGCACATTCGGCGGTTCGGTGGCGTTGGCCGATCCCGCGTCGGAAATGCCGGCCTGCGTGCTGGCGCTAAATGCCACGCTGGTGCTGGACAGCAAGGCGGGCGGACGGCGCAATGTCGCCGCATCCGATTACTTCAAGGGGCTGTATGAAACCGAACGCCGGGACGATGAGCTTTTGATCGAAGCCCGGATTCCCATAAAGGCCGCCGGTGAAGTCTCCGCCTTCGGTGAGCTTTCCCGCCGCCATGGGGATTTCGCCCTGGCCGGCGTCGCCATGCACGGAACCGTCGCAAACGGCGTTATCACCGGGTTGCGGCCGGTTTATTTCGGCAGCGAAGACCGCCCGGTTCTGGGTGTCGCCACAGCCGCCGCAGTGGAAGGCAAGGGCGCGACCGAGGAGACATTCGCCGCCGTGAACGTCGCACTGGGCAATGATCTCGATCCATTGTCGAATTTCCATGCCGATGCGGCGACCCGCCTGCAGCTGGCCCGTGTGCTTACCAAGCGCGCGCTTACGTCTATGGTCAATGGGGGAGGCGTCGTATGACGGAACTCAAGGAACGCCACGAAATCACGCTGACGGTGAATGGCGAAACCGTCACAAGAACCGTCGAGGCGCGCCAGCATCTGGTCGATTTCCTGCGCAATGAATTACAGCTTACCGGGTCCCATCTGGGTTGTGAACACGGGGTCTGCGGGGCCTGCACGGTTCGGCTTGACGGCGAAATCGTGCGCGGCTGTCTGACGCTTGCCGTCCAGGCCGACGGGGCGGCGGTGGAAACCATCGAGGGCGTGACCGAAACCGGCGAGATCGCCGATCTCCAGGAAACTTTCGTTGAGCGTAATGCGCTGCAGTGCGGGTTCTGCACGCCGGGCATGCTGTTGACGGCTGCTGAACTGCTCAATGCGGGCAAACCTGCAACCCGCGCGGAAATTCGCACGCACTTGTCGGGGAATTATTGCCGCTGCACCGGGTATCACGCGATCGTCGATGCGATCGAGACCACCAACAACAAGCGTCTCGGGACGAAATAGCATGGCCGATACGGGTAATGAGATCATTTTCGAGCAATCGGGCAGCTATGTCGGCCGTACGCTGAGCCGCCCGGGAGCGCGCCGTTCCGTCATGGGGCGGGGCAGATATACCGACGATATCCAGGTTGCGCGCACGCTGCATGCGGCGTTTCTGCGTAGCCCCTACGCCCATGCGCGAATTCTGAATATTGACACCACGGCGGCGGCGGCGATGCCAGGCGTCACGCGGATCGTGACCGGCAGGGAACTGGCCGAGCATGTTGAACCCTGGCACGGCATTCTCTCCAGCTTCGTCGGCATGAAATCGGCCATTCAGCACGCCATGGCGGTTGACCGTGCGTGTTGGCAGGGTGAGCCGGTGGCCATCGTGGTCGCCGAAACCCGTGCGCTGGCGGAAGACGCGGTCGAGCTGATCGAGGTGCAATGGGAAGAACTGACCCCGGTGGTCGACAAGGAAACCGCGCTTGATGCGGGTAGTCCGGTGATCCACCCGGAAATGGGCGACAATCTGGCGCTGCGCCAGGATATTGATAATGGCGACGTGGATGCAGCCTTTGCCGCGGCCGATCACATCATCGAAGACAGTTTTGAATTCGGCCGTCACACGGCGGTCAGCCTGGAATCCCGCATCCTCGTCGCGGATTTCGACCCCAGCACCGAACGGCTGACCATCCATACCAGCAGCCAGGTGCCGCACATGATCAAGACGGTGTTCGCCAAGCTGTTGCGGATGCCGGAACATAATGTGCGGATCATTGCGCCCGATGTGGGCGGCTCCTTCGGTCTGAAGATCCATACTTTCGGAGACGAGGTCGCCACAGCGGCGCTGTCCATGATCCTGAAGCGTCCGGTGAAGTTCATCGCCGACCGGCTGGAATCATTCGTCTCCGATATCCACGCCCGAGAACACCGCGTGCGGGGGCGGCTGGCCCTCAACAAGGACGGCGACATCCTTGCCGCCGACATCGACGATTTGACCGGTGTCGGACCCTATTCGGCCTATCCGCGCACCAGCGTGTTTGAGGCCGTGCAGGTCATCAACATCACGGGCGGGCCCTACAAGCACAAGAATTACCGCGCCAAGGCGACCGTTGTGTATCTCAACAAGGTCCCCATGTCGCAATATCGCGCGGTCGGGCATCCCATCGGAATCACGGTATTTGAATCATTGCTGGATCAGGCGGCGGTGGTGACCGGTCTCGATCCGGTCGATATAAGGCGGCGCAATTTCATGCCCGATGACGGCTATCCCGCCGTTACGCCGGCGGGTCTGCCGGCCAATGACCTGTCCCATGAGGCCTGTCTCGAATCGCTGATCAAGCGCATGGATTATGACGGGCTCCGCAGGGAACAGGCCGAACTCCGCGAAAAAGGCATCTATCGCGGCATCGGTCTCGCGGCATTCATCAAGGGGACCGCGCCGAGTCCGGTCGGCTATTACGGGGCAGGGCGCGCGCCGATTGCCGCCCAGGATGCGACCACCGTCAGCCTGGAGCCTTCCGGCGCCGTGCTTTGCCTGGTGGGCGTCACGGAACAGGGGCAGGGGGCCGATACGGTCATGGCCCAGATCGCGGCGACGGCCATCGGCGTACCCATCGAAAATGTGCGCGTGATTTCCGGCGACACCGATGCGGTCCCCTATGGCGGCGGCACCTATGCGTCCCGCGCTACCGGTATCGGCGGCGAGGCGACGTTTCAGGCCGGGCGCGCGCTGCGTGCGGAAATACTGCGCATCGCCGGCGTATTGCTACAGTCGGAGCCCTCCACCCTGGAGGTTTTCGGCGGCAATGTGGTTGATGCGGCCAATCACGCCAATATCCGCGTGACTCTGGCGGAAATCGGACGGATTGGTCATTTTCAGCTCGGCGAACTGCCCAATGATGTTCAGCCCGAACTGTCCCAGACCCGTCATTTTCGGGTCAAGGATGTGCCCTATATCTATACCAACGGTATCCATGGGGCCTATGTGGAGCTCGATCCGGAAACCGGTTTTCTGAAGCTTCTGAAGCACTGGATCGTCGAGGATTGCGGCCGGGTGATCAATCCCAACCTGGCCGATGAACAGGTCAGGGGCGGCGCGGTGCAGGGGCTCGGCGGGGCCTTGTTCGAACACTGCATCTATGACGATAACGGCCAGATGATCAACGCCACCATGGCTGATTACCTGACGCCCATGGCGGGCGACATGCCCGATATCGACGTTGCCCATATCCAGACGCCGACCTCGGCATCGGAACTGGGCGCCAAGGGCGTCGGAGAATCCGGCGTTGGCGGTGCGCCGGCCGCAGTGCTGAACGCGGTAAATGACGCCATGATGCCGTTCCAACGCCATATCACCGCGCAACCCATTACGCCGCAATCGATTTTGAAGGCGCTCGGAAAAATCTAAAGCGCCGGAAACCAACCAAGGAGGGCAGGACGATGGAACAAATCCCGGGTAACAAGGGTTTTCTGCGTAACAGTTGGTATGTAGCCGCGTTTGATAACGAGGTCGGAAGCGAGCCTCTGGCGCGCATGTTCCTGAACGAGCCGGTGGTGCTGTACCGCGATGAAGCCGGCGCGGCGGTGGCGTTGGAAGACCGCTGCTGCCACCGCCACCTGCCGCTTTCCCAGGGCAATGTGATCGGTGATGTGCTGCAGTGCGGCTATCATGGGCTGGAATTCGACCGGACGGGCGCCTGTGTTCGCGTGCCGGGCCAGTCCCAAATTCCGCCGGAAGCCAAAATCCGTTCCTATCCCGTGACCGAGAAGTGGAACTGGATCTGGATCTGGATGGGTGATCCGGCACGCGCCGACGAAAGCCTGATTCCCGATTGGCATTGGGTGGAAGACGAAGGCTGGCGCACGGTCAAGGGCAATGGCGGCAAACCGCTGCCGGTGGACTGCAACTATCAGCTGGTATCGGACAATCTGCTGGATATTTCCCATCTGAGCTATGTGCACACATCGTCGATCGGCAATGGCGCGATCATGGATTTCCCCATCAAGACCGAGCGGCTGAACCGCGAGATCAGGATGTCGCGCATTGTCATGGACCGTCCCCCGGCGCCATTCTGGGGCTGGGCCGGCAAGTTCAAGGGCAATGTGGATCGCTGGCTGGTGACGAGCTGCGAAATGCCGGCATTTGTCGTCAATGACGCGGTCAGCGTCGAGTTGGGAACCGATATGCGCGCCGGTCATCGCGATCACGGCGTCGAGATGAGGGTCCTCAACGCGCCGACGCCGGAAACCGACACCACCTGCCATTATTTCTATGCCCATGCCCGAAATTTCGGCCTGGACGATCCCGACGTTCAGAACGCCTATCTGACCCAGTTCACGGAGGTTTTCCTGGAAGACAAGTTCGTGCTGGAAGGCCAGCAACGGATGATGAACTTGAAGCCGGGCGCGACCGAAATCGATATCAATTCCGATGCGCCGTCCATCGCGGCGCGAAGATTGCTCGGTGAACTGATCGACGCGGAACAAGCGGAGTTAATGTCCGGCGCGGCGGAATAATATCCATGGCCGGACCACTCGAGGGCATCCGCCTTCTTGAACTGACGACGATGATAACAGGCCCGCTGGCCGGCCAGCTTCTGGGCGATCTCGGCGCCGATATCATCAAGGTCGAAAACCCCAAGGGCGGCGACATGTTCCGGGGATTTCGCGGCGGGCTCTATTCGGCCCATTTCGGCGCCTATAACCGCAACAAGCGCTCGATTGCGCTGGATTTGCGCTCCGACAAGGGGCGCGAGGCGCTGCTCAAGCTGGTCGAGACATCCGACGTGCTGCTGGAAAACTTCCGCCCTGGGGTGATGGAGCGCCTCGGCCTCGGGCTGGACGTGCTGCGCGGGGTTAATCCGGCGTTGATCTATTGCTCGATCACCGGGTTCGGCGAGGACGGGCCCTATAAGAACCGTCCGGCCTATGACGCCGTGGCCCAGTCCCTGTCGGGGGTGGCCAGCATGTTCCTCGACCCGGATGAGCCCCAATTCGCCGGCCCGACGAT
>CALGIA010000025.1 GCA_937916005.1 uncultured Rhodospirillaceae bacterium | reverse complement strand
CAGGCCCCGGCTGCAATCTATCTGGATATCGGATGCGCCGATGCCGGAACCGGCGCGCCGGACGGGGACCGTTCCAGGGGCATATCCATGTGGTCGACCCATCTGATTACGCCCGAAACAGACACCTCAACCCATTATCACTGGTGCTATGCGCGTAACTACAAGCTGGACGATGCGGAAACCTCGCGCCTGCTGTCCGAGGGCGGTCATCTGACGTTCATGGAAGACGTGGATATTCTGGAAATCCAGCAGCAGGCCATGCTCGACCGGCCGGGAATTCCGCCGGTCGATATCAATATCGACAACGGCTCCATGCAGGTGCGGCGAATCCTGTCGGATTTATTGTTGAACGAATAGCCTGTATCAGGCTTTCGCCTTGCGTTGTTCAACCACGTCGAGCGCGGCCTTGACCATGCCCACATATCCCGTACAGCGGCAGATATGGCCCGATAGCATGTCGCGCAGCTCTTCTTCGTTGGGTTCGGGCGTGTGTTCCAGATAGGCGGTCAGCGACATCAGGACGCCGGGGGTGCAGTAGCCGCATTGCAGGGCATGATGTTTGCGGAAAGCGAGCTGCAGATCATTGAGATCGCCCTCGCGTCCGGCGAGGCTTTCCACCGTCTTGACGTCGCGCCCATCAACCTGGACCGCGAAGGTCAGGCAGCCCCGTTCCGGGTTGTCGTCGATCAGCAGGGTGCAGGCGCCGCAGACCCCGTGTTCGCAACCCACATGGTTGCCGGTCAGGCCGAGTTCGTAATTCAGAAAATCGGTCAGCAGCATGCGCGGTTCGGCGCTGCCCGATACGGTCTCGCCGTTCAGGGTAAAGCTGATGTTATGGCGGGCGGTGCCGCTCAACTCGCTCATGTGCGGGCCTCCTCAATTACGCGGCGGCCAAGGCGGCGCACCAGTTCGCGGCGATAGCGCGCCGTCGCATGTACATCGTCATAACCGCCCAGTTCCCAGGCGAATGCATTAAGCGCATCGTCGAGTTCATCACCCGCAATATTGCCCCATTCGACGATGGTCGGCTTGTCGGCCACGCCGCCCACGCCAAGTCTGATTTTCGAGGCGGATACCGTGGCGGCCACGGCGACGATGGCGAAATCGCCCCGGCGCTGGGCCATTTCGTCGAAGGCGTATCCCGTGCCCGCTTCGGCGATTGGGAAGCGCGCGGCGACAAGCATTTCATCGTCCCGCTTTGCGGTCGACAGCATGCCGGTCTGGAAATCCGCCGCAGCCAGGCGGCGTTCACCCGAGGCCGATTTCAATATGACTTCGCCGTCGAGCATGGCGAGACAGAGGGGAATTTCCGAACTGGGGTCCGCATGGGCCAGTGATCCGCAGATGGTTCCTCTGCTGCGGGTCTGGAAATGGCCGACATGGGGCAGGGCCTTGGCCAGCAACGGTATGCGGTCGGCCAGTTCCGGCCATGCCATGACCTTGGCCTGACGGGTCGCCGCGCCGATTTGAACCGCGTTGCCGTCGATTTTGATGTAATCGAGTTCCTTGATCCGGGAGATATCGATCAGCAATTCGGGATCGGCAAGCCGGAAGTTCAGGATCGGAACCATCGATTGGCCACCGGCCAGAATCCGCGCCCCTTCGCCGGTTTTCGCCAGCCCGGCAACGGCTTCGTCCACGCTGTTCGCGCGCATGTAATCAAATGCTTTTGGTTTCATCGTCCAATCCCGAACGCACGTAGGATGCGTTGCCAGAGTGTTTCACCGGCGGGTGAGGTTCCCGCTGCTGCCGTCTTGCCGCCGACCTGTGACACCAGCCTTTGAAAGAACTGGCCGATCACGATGCGGGCGGCGCCTTCCAGCATGCGCCCGCCGACGGCGGCCACCTTGCCGGAGATTTCCACTGTGTAGTCATAGGTGACATGGGTGCCGCCATCCACCGCTTTAAGCCGGACATTGCCGGCGCCCTTGGACGCGCCCAGCGGGCCTTGAACGCCACCGGACAGCCGGACCGAATTGGGCGGGTCCATGTCGGACATGTCGACCGAAGCCCGGAACCGGCCCCGCACGACACCGACGCCCAGGCTGACGTCGGCGCGGTAGCTGTCATCGCCCACCTTGTCCAGGCTGTGGCAACCGGGGATCACGGCAGCCAGCTTGTCCGGGTCCAGCAAGGTACGCCAGACTTCATCGGGCGCCGCCGGCACCGTGGTTTCGCCCGAACCCTTGATGACCCGCCCGGTTCCGGCAGGTGCGGGCGCTGCCTGTTTCGCGCCGCCAGCAGGGGGCGGTGTTTCTTCGGCATGGATCAGCGCGCTGATCTTGGACGGGGTCATGGGCAGGCTGACGGTTTCGATATCCAGGGCGTCGCATACCGCATTGCCGAGGCAGGCGGGCGTCGACATGACGTTGCCCTCGCCGATTCCCTTGGCGCCCAGCGGCGTGAAAATGGACGGCGTTTCCATGTGCAGGATAAGCGGTTCGGGAACCTCCGGCGCTGTCGGGCACAGATAGTCAGCGAAGGTGCCGCTTAGGAAGCTGCCGTCGTCGCCATAGGCGAATTCTTCAAAGAGCGCGCAGCCGATGGCCCATGAGAACGCGCCATAGACCTGTCCATCGGCCAGTAACGGATTCAGCAGGGTGCCGGAATCATGCATGGTGACGTATTTGTCGATATGCACCTGACCGGTGTCCCGGTCGATTTCGACGCCGCAGTAATCGAACACAAACCCGTAGGTCAGCGAGGTGTTGATCTGATCCTGATCATTGGGCGGTTCCAGCTCGGGCGGCGACCATGTGCCGGTTTCCCGGATGCCCGGGTCCATGTCGTCGGGCAGGCTGCCCGGGGTCCAGTGAGCGGAACCGGCCACGCGGTAGAATTTCAGACTGTTTTCCGGATTGTTGGCGGCGAAAATCTTGCCGTCGGCGAATTCCAGCTGATCGGCCGGCACGTTCAGGGTGACGCTGGCGATGCGCGCGACCTTGTTCCTTACCTTGACGGCGGCCTTGTGGGCGGCAACCGTGGTCGATGATGAAAACCGCGCCGAGTAGTTGCCGGTGGCGATGGACCAGGCGTCTTTCTGGGTGTCGAGTTCCATGTTGACGCTGATATCGGCGGGGGTCAGCCCCAGCTCATCGGCCACGATCTGCGACAGAACCGTTGCGTGACCCTGGCCCTGGGGCAGGGAATCGGCGGTGACCGATACGGTGCCCAGCGGATCCACATTGACGGTCGCGTTGGAGACCGCGCCGCCCTTGGGGTTCTTGCGGCGTTCTTCCGCCGGCAGGATATTGGACAGATAGCCCATATTGGATTGGGCCGGCTCGACAACCACAGAATAGCCGATGCCGTAAAGCTTCCCGTCGGCGCGGGCGGCGTCCCGGCGGCGTTTGAGGTCTTCAAGACCGCCTTCATTGACGGCTCTCTCGACGGCGGTCTGGTAATCGCCGGAATCGAATAATGCGCCGGCGGCGGCGCGATAGGGGAACGATCCGGCGGGAACCAGGTTCTTGCGGATGACATCGAGCGGATCCAGACCAAGCTCAACCGCGACCCGGTGCATGAGCCGTTCGATGGCGAAATACATCTGCGGGCCGCCAAAGCCCCTGATCATGCCCGACGGACATTTGTTGGTCATGACCACGCGGTTCCGCACCGCCAGGTTCTCGATGTGATAGGCGCCGGTCAGGGTGCCGTGCATGCGGTAAAGCGGGCCGGGCATGGGCGCGCGCAGATAGGCGCCGTAATCATCGAGCTGGTCGAACCGGAAGGCCGTGACTGTGCCGTCATTTTTTACGGCGGCCTCGATTTCCGTGACCCGGTTGGGGGCCGCCGCCGCCGCGCTGAGATGTTCCAGCCGGTCTTCGACCCATTTCACGGGATGGCCGGCCACCTTGGAGCAAAGACACATCAGGACCACATAGGGGAAGATCTGCACCTTGACGCCGAAGCCGCCGCCGGAAAATGCCGGGACCCGCATGCGCAACCGGGACGATGGAACGCCCAGCGCCAGCGCCATCACCGGATGGGACGTGAACGGACCCTGGTAATTGGACGCCACATCATAGGAATCCGTGTCGGCGATATAGTCCGCATTGACCACGAAGCCTTCCATGGGGGTCTGGGAATTCCGCGGATAGGGCGCGGTCAGCTTGATGACCCGGTCGGCTTCGGCGAAGGCCTTGTCCGGTTCGCCGTAGCTGAACTCGCGGGTCGACACCACGTTATCGCCGACTTCCTCATAAAGTATGGGCGCGCCGGGTTTGGTTGCTTTTTGGGGGTCCACGATAGCGTCCAGCACCCGGTATTCCACTTCGATCGCGTCAAGCGCGTCTTCCGCCTTGTAGCGGTCGGTTGCGACCACCACGGCCACGGGTTCGCCCACATAGCGCGCCTTGCCGACGGCCAGCGAGTAATGCTGCATGGGCTGCTTGATGACGATCAGGAAGGCGGACGCCATTTCGGTCAGATCCTGGCCGGTCAGCACCGCGGAAACCCCCGGCATGGCCAGGGCCTTGGATTTGTCGATTGAGACGATTTCGGCGTGGGCGTGGGGCGACCGCAGCATGGCGGCGTGGAGCGTGCCGGTGACCGTCGGTTGATGGTCGGAGAACCGCGCCCGTCCGGTCAGCAAAATCCCGTCTTCGACACGTTCAATGGATTGTCCGACGTAGGGTTTCGTGTCGATTTGATCAGCCATAATCATGTGTCTCCCGCCGTTTTTCGGCGTTGTGAGCGGTGGTTTTCTGATCACGTAAATAAAGTCGGCCCCCAGTTCGGAGCCGCGCCTAACATGCTGATTTTCGCCCCCCAGTCAACTCCGACGGCGGGGACCGCGACAAAATCAAACGTCGTTATCGTCCATGATTTTCTTCAGCCTCTGCGGCGTGACCGGAATTTCCGTGACCGCGCCCGGAATGCCGATGGCGTCATCGATTGCCGCAGCCAGAGCGCCCGCCGCGCCGGTGATGCCGGCTTCCCCCGCCCCCTTGATGCCCAGCGGTGTGCGGATGCTGGGATGGTCTTCGGTCAGCAGGATTTCCGGTACCGGCAGTTCCCGCAATGTGGGGATCAGGTAATCGGCCAAGGTGACCGATAACGGCTCGCCCCGTTCGTCATAGACGAATTCCTCGAACAGCGTTCCGCCAATGCCCTGGGCCAGGCCGCCCACAAGCTGTCCTTCGATCATCATCGGGTTGATAGCGCGCCCGATATCATAGCCGATGAAATAGCGCTCGATCTCCACCTTGCCGGTTTCCCGGTCTACCGCCACCACCGGGATATGCAGCCCATAGGGATAGGTCTGGTGATCGATGTGGAACCATTCCTCCGCCGACAGATACGGGTCGCGTTTGCCTCGGGCCGGCGATGTGGGGGCCAGCGCCTCGGCAATCTGGCCCAGCGTGACCGACGGGCCCGACGGGTTATCCCTGATGACCACCACGCCGTCGATGATGTCGAGGGCATCCTCGGGGGTCTGAAGCAGATCGGACGCCATGTTAAGGGCCATTTCCCTGATTTTCCGCGCTGTCTTGTCGACGGCGCTGCCGGTCAGCACCGTGGCGCGGGATGCATGGGCGCCGACGCCGTAATCGATCCGGTCGGTCTGGCCGTGCCCGACGCGGACGCGACGGTAATCGGTGCCGATGGCCTCGGCGCAGATTTGGGCCATGGCGGTCTCGAAACCCTGGCCGACCGATGCGCCGCCGGTGGTCACTTCGATGGCGCCCGTGGTGTCGACGAAGATCTTCGCGCCGTCGGACGGGCCAAGCCCGCTTTTCTCGAAAAACATGGCGAGACCCATGCCGACCAACTCGCCGTTGTCGCGTCGTGCTTTGAGCTGGGCCTGCAATTCATCCCAACGGATTTTTTCCATGGACTGGTCGAGCAGTCCGGCGTAATCGCCCGGGTCATGTTCCACGGAATCACCCAGCACATTGAGGTCGCGCTTATAGGGCATTTCCTCGATTGAAATGAGATTGCGCCGGCGCACCGCGACCGGGTCCATGTCCATGGCGACCGCCACGGCATCCATCAGGCGTTCGCGGACGAAGGTGGTCTCGAACCGGCCCGGCG
>CALGIA010000024.1 GCA_937916005.1 uncultured Rhodospirillaceae bacterium | reverse complement strand
TCCATCATCGAAAAGGTCAACCGTGGGAAACAAGCGTTGGAATCGCAACACTAGGGGCGCACGGCGTATCAATATTTGCCTCCCATATTTCCAATGCCGGGCTGGATAACGATAATGACGGCATCAATTTTGTGGGTATGCGCTATTCCTTCGCCTTCGACAGGTATTTTCGAAACTGACCCGTCCCTTCCCATCGGGCTCCTTCCCCGTTTTCAGGGTGTGAGAAAATGTGCGGAATAGCGGGTTTGATGTGTCAGATAATCCATTCGTATCTTGGCGCGCTGCCGGCCTTTGGCCCCGGCCAGGCCGCCGACATACATAGCCGACATACATAGAGGCGCGGATCGTTGAAAATTTTGTTCCTGACGGAAAATTTCCCCCCCGAAAGCAATGCGGCCGCGAACCGGGTCTATGAACGGGCGTGCTATTGGGCCAATTGGGGCCATGACGTGACCGTCATTACGTCTGCGCCGAATTTCCCCCAGGGCGTTCTTCACCAGGGCTTCCGGAATCGCTGGTATCAGACCGGACGGATGGATGGCATCAAGGTGGTGCGCGTCAAAACCTTCATTGCGCCCAACCGGGGAACGATTTTGCGCCTGCTGGATTTTATGAGTTTCATGATCACCGGTTTTTGCGCGGCCCTGGTTCAAAGAAAGCCCGATGTGATCGTTGCCACGTCGCCCCAGTTTTTTACCGCGGTTGCAGGATGGCTCGCCGCCGCGGCCAAACGCAAACCCTTCGTCTTTGAACTCGGTGATATCTGGCCGGCCTCCGTCGTGGCCGTGGGCGCAATGGAGCAGGGCTTTTTTCTGCGGCTCATGGAAAAATTTGAACTCTTCCTCTATCGGCGATCCGCGTCCGTGGCGGCGCTGACCGCCGCTTTCAAGGTCAACCTCGTGGCAAGGGGCATCGACGGCGACAAGATCTCGGTGGTCATGAACGGCGTCGATCTGTCGCGCTACGCTCCGCGCGCCCCCGATGTGGAGCTGGCCAGGGAATGGAATATCCATGGGAAATTCGTGGTCGGCTATATTGGCACCCATGGCATGGCCCATGGTTTGATGAATGTGCTCGATGCGGCCGATTTGATGCGGGATGAGCCAAACATATGTTTTCTGCTGGTCGGTGACGGGGCGGAACGGGCTGATCTGGTCCGGGCAGCCCACGACCGGAAACTGGAAAACGTCATTCTCATTCCGGCCCAGCCCAAGGAATACATGCCCCGCATATGGAGCATCTGCAATGTGGCCTTGGTCCATCTCCGCGCCTCGCCCGTGTTCGCCGAGGTCATCCCGTCCAAGACTTTCGAGGCCATGGCCATGGGGGTTCCCGTCCTGCTCGCCACCCCCGCGGGCGAAGCAAGCCGCATCCTGGCAGCGGACGAAGCCGGGCTGCATGTGGCGCCGGAAGACCCCCAAGCGCTCGCCGACGCGGTGAGGAAATTGGCGGGAGACAAAGTTCTGCTGAAACAATATTCCGATCATGCCGTGGCGTCCGCGCCCCGCCATACTCGGCTTCGCCAGGCCCAGGAGATGCTCCAGACCCTCGAAATAGCGGCGGCGGGCTGGGGCGATCGCGCCGGGCTATGAGTTCCGGCTCGAATTTCCGAACCTGAACCTCCGATGAACAGGCCGTTCAGGTTCGGATCAGCCTGACCCTGTTTTACTGCGCCTACTTCGAAACCACACGAAGGAGGGCAAGATGTTTAGCAGGGTTAGAAATACGTCGCTGGCGGCAATCGCCATCGTGGGTGGACTGGCCACCGCGCTGTCCCCCATTGCCGCCGAGGCCGGCGATAATCACCATGGCGCCAATCGTCATGGCAATACCCATCACTGGAATAATTCGGGCCATTACCGGGGCGGTGGGAGTCATCACGAAAAACGCCGCTGGATTCAACGCCACAATCGTCACCGGCAAGCCGCATCTCCGGTCAATTTCGATCTTTCCGGCGACCGGACCGTCTTCGGCGGTTTGATCGGCGCGGTTCTGGGCGCCACCCTGGGCAGCCAGATCGGCAAGGGAAGCGGCAATACGGCCGCGATCGTCGGCGGCGGCGTGCTTGGCGCGCTGATCGGCGGCAATATCGGGCGCGGCATGGACCAGACCGACCAAATGGCCACGGCCCGGGTGCTGGAAACCAGTCCGACCGGCAATTCGGTCACCTGGCGCAACGCCTCCACCGGGTCGTCCTACGAAGTCACGCCGGTTCGCACCTATCAGGCCCCGGACAACCGGGTGTGCCGCGATTTCAGCTCATGGGCGGTTATCGACGGATATGAGGAACAGCTGCACGGAACCGCCTGCCGCATGCCCGACGGCAGTTGGAAACGTGCGGGCTGAGTGGCCCTCGGGCCGAAAGACGAGCGAGCGTGGAGGATAAGATGACCGGAGCGTCAAAACCCATCAGTCGCGGGTTGTGTCAGATCGTGTCCCTCGCGTTCGCTCCGACTTCTCCCCCTTCATATTTTCGCACGCCGTGCCGGGGCGTCCATGCGCCCGGCGGACACAGGAGCCTCCCATGATCTCAATTCTGAAATCCCTCGCCGCCACCACCGCCACGACCGCCGTCACCCTTGTCGCCGCCGTCGCCGTCGGGCTGGTTCTGGCAACGGCCGCCAGCGCGGCCCCATCGCCATTTCCGGCATTCGCCGATGAGATCGTCGAGGGCATTTCATCCCAGGACGTATCCCTGATTCCGGCCCGGGGCGGGTACGGCGCGCCGCGGATCGCAGTGTGGCCTTTTGAGGGCGATGATCTGCCCGTGCCCAAGGCGCTCGCCGCCGAATATAACGACCGTCTGGAGGCGGCGATCGCGCGCCGGTCTCAGGGCCGGTTGCAGCTTGTGGCGCGCCCCGCGCTGAAAACCCTGATCCGGGACATCGAAAACCTGGGCGCGGCCGATAACGTTACCGAAGCGCGCATCTCCGATCTGTTGCGGAATGCCAGCGTCGATATCCTGGTGATCGGAAAGATGCGGCGCGACCACGACCATGTGGTGCTGTCCTACAAGGCGCTCAATGTGGAAGACGGAACCATCCTGTCCGTCACCATACCGCGCCGGATCGCGATCAATGAAGCACCGCCAAATCCATTCTTTTACGCGGCGTCGCCTCAACGATATATGCCCACGGTCGTCGAAACCCAGAAATTGCTGACCCATCTCGGCTACGACCCTGGTCCCGACGACGGTTATCTGACGCCGCGCACGCGGCAGGCGATCGGCGCCTGGCAGCGCGACAACGGCCGGCCGGAAAACGGCCGCATGACGCGGGCCGTGGTCGACGGGTTGCGCTACGCCGTCAGGGGGCTGCGCCGTGCGGCGCGCTGAATTGGAAAACAGCCTCCCGGCTGTTCAGGGAACCGGTCACCTTCATTTGGTGGAGATTTATCGTGCATGACGGAACCCAGGGAAACGCAATGACCGAAATCGCCCTGGCGATGGCGATGGGATTTTTCTCCATCATGGTGCTGACCGCGCTATCCATGGGGGTCGCGCCCGACGCTCGGGTCGCGCCCGAGCCTTCCAAAACCATCGCCGCCGCCCGGGTCGTCAAATCCGACAACGGCCCGGCCCGGCCCGGCGCGATCGCCGCACATTCCGACGATGTCATCGTGATTTTCGCCCGGGGGCGGTTCCATGACGCAAAGCTGCAACCGCTCGATCCCGCGCGGGTGGCGGCGGATCGCCGCGTGATCCTGGTCGTCGATCCGCGTCTTCCCATGAAAGAGGTTCTGGCCGCGCGCGCGCGGATCGGCGCCGCAAACCTGGTGGTGTCCACCATGGACGACAAATGGCGCAAGGCCGTTGCTGGACTCAAGCCGGGGCTTAAGTGATGACCGTATTCAACCGGAATTTGTCCCGCGCGGTGGCCGCCGCAATTTGCGTGATCCCGCTTCTTGCCGGCTGTTCGGCAAGCGGCGAGGCGACATTGCAGCCGGGTCCGCATGGCCGGCAGGCGATCAAATATCTCGTGCTGCAGGAAGCGCGCCGCATGGACGTGCCGGCGGCCCTGGCGCTCGCGGTGGCCCATGCGGAGTCCAACTTCAATGCCCGCGCCGAAAGCCATATGGGCGCGCGCGGCGTGATGCAGATCATGCCGGCCACGGCGCGGGGCGAATACGGCATGGAGCCCGGCCAGCTGTGGAACCCGCGTCTCAATATCCGTCTCGGGCTGCATTTCCTGGGGCGGTTGCTCCGGCAATATAGGGGACGCCAGGATCTCGCCTTGTCCTATTACAACGGCGGGTCGGCGGTCGGTACATGGCCCGACGCGCGCGTTATTCCCGCCACCTCGCGCTATGTGGCCAAGGTCCGGCGGCTGCAAAGCTGGTATCGCGAAAAACTGCGTCAGGGGCGGGTGTGATGCATCCGGCACCTGAATTTCACCTCATCGTCAATTGTCAGCAATCACGAAGGGATTAGAACCATGACCGACAAGCTGCAAAATTCCATAACTTCCCGACGCCCGATTCAGGGGGCCTTTCTGGTCGCCGCCCTTGTGGGGCTATCCGCCTGCGCCTCGACCGGCGGCGGCAATTCCGCCGACGGCATCGGCTTCCGCGAAGCGCGCTTTCAGGAAGTCACCGCCATGCGCGATTATCGCCAGTGCCGTGACCAGGGCTATGAGATGGACCGCAAGGCGCGCGCATCCGGCTCCGCCGGGGCCTATCTCGCCAGCGCCCGGGTGCTGGAAAAATGCGATTCCGGGCTCGGCGCCGGCAAGCATGGCGTGGCAAGGGATGAACGCATGCTTGCCTATGCGCTGGCCATTCAGAACCATTTCAAGGGTGGCGATATCGAAGCCGCGCGCCGGTCTTTCGAGCATTTCAAAGGCGCGTTCCCCGACCACGATCTGTATTACCCGGACGGCGCGTCATTCATCGTGACCATGCAGGCGCTGCTGGGCCAGGCGGAGCCCTGGACGTTCGGTGAATTCGCGGCGCTGAACGTAAACCCGTCGCTGAAAAGCGAGATGCGTCGCATGCGCTACTGGAAACGCAAATAACCCCCGACAGCAGGAGAAGTATCATGCCGATCAATAATGTTTCCATGCGCGGGTCCCTGATGGCGGCGGCAGCCTCGCTGGCTTTAATATTCGCCGTTCCCCATGCCATGGCCGCGCCCGGTGACGGGGCGTCGTGGCAGCCCAATTCAAGCGAAAAGCTGGTCAAGCTGCCGGCGAGCTATTTGAAGAAGGCGGTCGATCAGGATTACAAGCGGTCGCCCCTGGCCGCCGAGATGGCCGATACGGAATCCCGCATCAGGCTCAAGCTGCAGACCCTGGGCGATCTGCGGGACGCTGCGGGCCGCGCCGACGGCGAGCTGAAGCTTGAACTGCGTCATCAGCTTCTGGCGGAAAAACAGGCTTATCTGAAATTGATGGCGCGGCATCACGATCTTCGCCGCCGGCGCGCCCAGACCCGCATTCAGCTGTATGAAGGCCTGCTCCGCAAGCTGGGACGCGACGGCGCCGGCATGACGCCCCAGCGCATCGCTTTGGCGGAAAAGCAGGAAAGCGCCCGAAAACGGTTCGACGCATCGGTCGGCAAGGTCGACATGGTCCTGTTCCGGTCGTCGGTGACCAGCGAAAGCCGCTATGGCCGCGATTACGCCAAGAACGTGGCCGCGATCGAATCCCTGGTGCACGCCATCAACCGCCATCCCATGAACGCCAAGGCGGAAATCGACGGCAAGCCGGTCAGCAAACAGGATTATCTGCGCCAGCTGGCCGCCGAGAACGAGGCCGAACTGGCCACCGTCCAGCAGGAAGAAGGCATCCTCGGCTACATGGCCAAGCTGATCGGGCTCGATGCGCTGGCCCTGTCCGAAGCGGTCACCGGAACCGATCCCAACGACAAGCCCGAGGCGGGCGACACGGCCAGCGTCGCGTCCGCCGTTGAATTCTTTGTGTCCAGATAAGGAGAAACGATCATGATTATTTCACGAATCCTGGCCGCGGCGACGATTGTCGCCGGGCTTTCCGCGACCGTGCCCGGCGTTCAGGCCGGGTCCCTTGAAAATTTGGAGCGCGAACGCGCGCTGCTGGTTGAAACGCTGATTTCGGGCGATCTGTCCGATCGGGAACGACAGAAAAAAGTGACTCTGTCCCGCGCCAGGCTGATCGATCTGGAACGCATGGTGCTGCGCGACAAAAGCCTTGCGATGAAAAACACGCCGGCGGTCCGGGCCGCCTTCGATAATTACGATCTGACCTTCCTGGTCCATGCCTCGGTGGAAAAGAACCGCATGCTGGCGGATCACTGGCTTCAGGAAATCGGCGTGTCGACCCAAAGCCTGATGAATACCCGGATGGGGAGACGCTGACATGATGGCCGTGGGGCGCTTGCTGGGCACCGGGTCCCAGGCCGCGAGCTATCTGCTGGGCGGCGCGGCGGTGGTGCTTGCGGTGGCCGCCATCGCCACATCGGCCAGTGCGGGCGACGTCACAGGGTGGATCCGGGATGTTCTCGGTTTCACCTTCGTCGCCCTGCTCGGCGGGCTGATCTTCATTGTTCTGTTTTGCCTGGCGCGGCTGAATTCCAAATCGGGTGACACCGGCAACGACCGGGTCTGGTTCGAGGCCGGCATCCAGGCGGCGAACGGCATCACCACCCTGGCGCTGACCTTTACCCTGCTGGGCATCAGTCTGGGCATCGCCAGTCTGGCGGAACACGAATTGTCGCCGGAAACGGTCCGCGTCGTGATCCGGGAAATGACCGCCAATTTCAGCCTGGCCTTCATGACGACGGTGGTCGGGCTTCCCGTGTCGGCGGTGCTGCGCAGCGTTCTGCTGATCGGCATGGCGCGGCGGCCTTATTCGAATGAAATTACACGGGGTGAATGACATGAAATTCCTGATGTTCAATTTGGTCGTGGCCGGCGCGCTGGTCTATCTGTTCACCGCCGACCGGGCCGATGTGCATGCGGCCGCCGACCGGGTCTATGAAACCGCCGACGGAATCAAATCCGTCGCGCGCGACGCCGTGGGAAAGGGGCGCGAACTGTTGCAGGGCGATCAGGCGGCGGAGTCCCGTCCCCGCCCGGCGCCGAAGCCCGTACAAAAACCCCGGCCCGCAGCAGCACCCGTTGCGCCACCCGTCAAGCAGGTCGCCCGGTCGATCGTCCCCCGGCCCGTCTCGCCGGAAGTCGCCCGCCGCCGGGATGAGGTGATGGGAACCGCACCGGTCGATTTCGGCCCGGGGCCGATTCCCCAAATCAAACAAGGCGAGAAATTCATGTCGCCGGCGCAGCGCCAGAAGGAGCTGTTCTCCCTCGCCGAGGAGATGGAACTCCTCTACGCCCGCAAGATCAGTCAGTAACGCTTCATGGATATGTCCGGTCGGACCAGGCGGACCAGGGCGGCGGTTCTGTCGGTCGTTCTCTCGCTGGCCGTGGCCGTGACCCTGGCCGTTGCGTCGTGGCCCGAAGACAGTCCCGTGCGGCGGCCCGAACCGGCCCCGCGCGCGCAACCGCTTGCTGCTCCGCTGTCCGTTGCAATGGTGCGCCTGCCGCCGCCGCCACCGCCTGAACTGCTACGGGAACGACCGCCGGAGCCTGTTGAAGCCGTGGCGATAACGCCGCTCAAACCGGCGGCTCCACCCGCCTTGGCTTCGGCGAAACCTCCGGTAAAACCCCCGATAAAACCCGAATTGACGCCGTTGAAACCGGAACCGCGACCCGCGCCGCCCGCCAAACCCAGACCGCCGGCGGTCAAGATCGATCAAGCGATCGCCGCCGAGGGCCGCACCCTCCTGCGGCTGCTGGAACATGGCGAAGGACCGGCGATTGAAATCGCCTGGCCGTCCCGGGCGGCGGCGCGGGCAAGCCTGTTCGGCTATCTGAGAGGCTGTCTCGGCATGCGGGTGGCGCTGATGGATGGCGGCTATGATGGCGGGAGCGGGAAGGGGTTTTACCTGGCGTCGGGGCCCGCGGGGTCGGCGAGCGAGCTCAATCTGGACCGGTTCAGCGGTTTCATGCGCACGCCGTCCGGCCGCATGCCGGATGCGGAAACCCGGCTGGTTGCGTCGATCCGCGACCGCCACGGCATCCGCAATGCCAGGCCGGTGCGCCTGTTTCCCCGATCCGTGGATGCGGCCCTGCTGGGCGGGCTCAACATGGCCGTGGGGCAATCCTACGGCGCGGCCAGGAATATTCACGCCCGGTACCGGCGCGACGCAGGCGGGCTGTATGTGACCGATATCAGCGTCGATGGAAGCAAAGTCCCGGGGAAAATTCTGCTGTCAAATCGCCGATGCTCCAATTCCGGGGTGTGAGTTGATGGGGCAAATGCTGTAGTGTCGCCGCCGAACCAGGAGGCGATATGGCGACGAAAACTGAAGACACCGGCACCCCGTCCGAATTGGCGCGGGCCTATCCCGATCTGCATGATCATATTGAGGCGCTGGACCGGGAAGGTCTGTTGCAGATTGTCGATGAGCCCATCGACAAGGATTCCGAGATGCACCCGCTGGTGCGCTGGCAATTCCAGGGCGGGCTTGCGGAATCCGAGCGCAAGGCGTTCCTGTTCCGCAACATCGTGGACGGCAAGGGGCGGAAATTCGATATTCCCGTCGTGGTCGGCGCGCTGGCCGCGTCGCAGGATATCTACAGCGTGGGCATGGGCGTGCCCGTCGCGGACATCGGTAAAAAATGGGCCGACGCCATCGCCAATCCCATTGCGCCCAACATTGTCGAGACCGCGCCGTGCCACGATGTGGTGATTGAGGGCGACGCCCTGCTGGGCGACGGCAACGGGCTGGATATGCTGCCGATCCCGGTGTCCACGCCGGGCTTTGATTCCGCGCCCACATTGACGTCGACCAACACCATCACCTGCGATCCCGACACAGGCATTCACAATATGGGCACCTATCGCGGCGCCCTGAAGGCGCCGGACCGGCTGGTGGTCCGCATGGCGACCCGGGTCGGCGGCGCGGGCGGATATCAGCATTGGCGGAAATACAAGGCGCGCGGCGAAAAAATGCCCTGCGCCATCGTGCTGGGCTGCCCGCCGTCGGTCGCCTTCATGGGGCCGCAGAAGCTGCCCCTGGATGTGGATGAGGTCGGCGTCGCGGGCGCTCTGGCCGGTGCGCCCATCAACATGGTGCGGGCCAAGACCGTCGATCTGATGGTGCCCGCCGAAGCGGAAATCGTGATCGAGGGTCTGGTCGATACGGAATATCAGGAACCGGAAGGCCCGTTCGGCGAATCCCACGGCCATGTGGCGCTGGAAGAATATAACCTGCCCATGCAGGTCACCGCGATCACCCATCGGCGGGCGCCCATCATCACGTCCTATCTCAGCCAGGTCGCGCCCAGCGAATCCAGCGTCATGAAGCGGGTCGCCTATGAGCCCCTGTTCCTGACCCATCTGCGGGATCATCTGGGCATCAAGGGCGTGACGAAAGTGTCGCTGCATGAAAAGCTCACCGGACTTCTGCGGGTGACCATAGTGTCGGTCGACAGATCCACGCCGCGCACGGAAATCTGGCGGGCGCTCTATGGCGCGGCCAGCTTCAAGGGTGATTGCAGCAAGATCTGCATCGCGGTCAATGACGATATCGATCCGGATAACGCCGATGCGCTGCTCTGGGCGCTGGCCTATCGCAGCAACCCCATCGAGGACGTCAAGGCGCTGGCCCATCGCGGCCAGGGCCACGGACCCAAGCGCGAGCATGGCGGCGAGGAGGATTCATCCCTGTTGATCGACGCCACCATGAAGTCGGACATGCCGCCCCTGGCGCTGCCGACCCAGCCTTATATGGAAAAGGCCAAGGTTCTGTGGGACCGTCTGGGACTGCCGGCCATCAAGCCGGAATCGCCATGGTACGGCTACTCCCTGGGCGACTGGTCCGATGCGTGGGAACAGGCCGCCAAGCGCGCGGCGGAAGGCGACTATCTGGAAAACGGCCGACGCACCCATCAGCGCCGTCAGAAGGACATCTTCCCCGAAACATCGGTCCGCGACGTGGAAGACGGCTGGGACTGACGCGTCAGGAACGCGCCGGTTTAAAGCTTGCCCTCGCGGATGAGACGCCGGACTTCCTCGCGGTCCATCAGAACCGAATCCGGCACGCCGGATTCGTAAAGCGCCACCATCTTGTCCGGATCGAAATTGCCTTCCGCCATGTCGCCGAATTCCTCGGTGAACTGGTAATGGCGCTTGTAATCCTGGGTGTCGAGCGGCGAAAAATTATCGACCATGGTCTCGACCTGGTTGCCGTCCGGGTCGGTGTAATACATGGACGTGGAGTTGCCGTGATTGACCACCCAGTGCGGCGCGGGATAGCCCCATTCCTTCATGCGTTTATAGATGAAGACGAGCTCGCCCAGGCTTGCATAGCCGTAGGCGATATGGGAAATCCCCACCGGCATTTTGGGTTTGGTTCCCCATCCCGGCTGCTTGATGATCACGACCCGGTGGTCGTGGTCGTCGTAGGAGATGAAGGTCAGGGGCGGTTCTTTTTCATGAACCCTGACCACCTCGCCATTGAATATCCGGACATAGAATTCGACCATCGCGTCGTAATTGTCATCGGAAAATATATGAACGTGATGCATCTTGGTCGGCGACGGCATCTCGGTAACGGAGCCCGGCGGATCCTTGCGGATCGGCGCGACATCCTTAAGCTGAAACTTCTCTTGCACATCAATGGTGGCCATGACGTCCTCCCGACTTGAAATATCCGCTTCAGTCTTTCACGAGCTTGTGTCGAATGTCCAGAGTACTATCCGCGGAAGCCGAAGCCATGCGGCTGCCCGGAATGAATGCCTTAAACTCATCTCCTTCGCACTGAACGCCAATTTCACCGATCTTCATGTTGACGGTTAAGCGGTTCCTTGTGACGATTCGGTCATGCTGATAGCCTTCGCCTGGGTTCATTAGGGGATCGGCGGCCATTTCATGAAAAAGAGCTTTCGGGATTTTGTTCAGGCGCTTGACGATGGGGGGGAACTGCTCCGGGTCAACAAGCCGGTCGATATGCGCCGCGCATCGGCCTTGATGTCACAATCCGACAAAGCGGTGATGTTTGAAAATATCGCCGATTATCCCGATTGGCGCGTCGCCGGCGCGCTGATCACCAGCCGCGCCCGGCTTGCCATCGCGCTCGATTGCGGGGCCGGGGAAATCGCGGCCCGGTTCGAGGAACGCGCCGCCCGGCCGATCGATCCGGTCATTGTCGATGACGGCCCCTGCCAGGAGGTCGTGCTGCAGGGCGACGACGTGGATCTTTCGGCGCTTCCGTTTCCGATCATGCATCTGTTTGATGGCGGACCCTATCTTTCGGGCACATTCGTGGTCTCGAAAGACCCGGAATATGGCCGCAATAGCGGCTCCTACCGGATGATGTACCGGACTCCCCGGGAAACCGGGATCGATCTGGTGTCGCCGTCGGACATGCGGTTTTACTATCAGCGGGCGCTGGACCAGGGCAAACCGCTGGAGATTGCCGTGGCGGTCGGGGTGCATCCCTATGAGATGCTGGCGGCGTCCTACAAGGCGCCCATCAGGACCGATGAACTTTCCATCGCCGGCGGGCTGCACGGCGCGCCGGTTCCCCTGGTCAAATGCAAGACCGTTGATCTGGAAGTTCCGGCCGATGCCGAATTCGTCCTGGAAGGCGAACTGCTGCCCATCGGCTGGACCGCCGATGAAGGCCCGTTCGGCGAATTCAGCCAGATTTCCGGCGACGTGAAATGGAACCCGGTGTTTCGGGTGAAATGCATCACGCGGCGCAGGGATCCGATTTTCTATCAGCTTCAGATGCCGTGGGAAAATGACTGGCTGGCGGCCCCGGTGACCGAGGCGGCCGGATTGCAGGCGCTGCGCATCGCCAGCGTCGAGCCGGTCGATATCCGCGCGCCGGTCGGAAGTTGCGGCTATTGGAGCTTGATCGCCTCCATCAAGAAACGTCCCGGCGAAGGCAAAAACGCCTTGCTGGCCCTGCTGTCCGTGGCCGAGGTCAAGCTGGCCATCGTGACCGACGACGATATAGATATCCACGATCCGGATGATCTCGATTGGGCCATGACGTTCCGCGTCCAGGCCGACCAGGATCTGATTGTCGTCTCGGGCGCGCGCGCCAAACATATCGATCCCAGCGTGAAATCCTGGGAATTGGGGAAGGGCGGGCTGCCGACCACGGCAAAGCTGGGGATTGACGCCACGATCCCGGAAGGGGTCCCGAAACAGCTCTACCGGCGCATCAGGACCTATGCCGCCGATGACGTCCGGCTGGAGGATTTCCTATGAGCCCCCTGGCTAAACGGATCGTTGCGGAGCTGGAACAGTCTCCGCGGCAGTTTCATGATGTGGTGGAGGATCACATGGATGTTCCGTGGCCGGATTTCCTGAAAGCCTGGGGTGAAATCCGCGCCGCTTGTATTCTGGGCCGGGACGATGACGGGGCCTATATGATTGCCCCGGCCGATACCGCTGTTTAAGGGGCTTTCGGATGTCATATTACGCGATACGGAAACCGTGCTGATATGAGCCGGGTGTTCTGCGCATGGGAGCTCGGCGGCGGCACCGGGCATCTGCATTTTCTCGGGGCGATCGGCCAGGCGCTGCGCGCGCGCGGCCATGACATCACCTATGTGCTGAAAGATCTGGTGACGGCCAGCCGGTTTTCCGCTTTTTCCGACGCTCAATTGCTGCAGGCGCCCCTCTACAACCGTGTTTCCCATTTGCCGCCGGCCATTAATTACGCTGAAACCCTGAACCGCGTGGGGTATCTCGATGTGGATGCCCTGACCACCCTTATCGGGGCCTGGCGGGAACTTCTTCGCCTGGTCGGGCCCGATCTTGTGCTTGCCGATCACAGCCCCACGGCGCTGATCGCGGCCCGGCTTGAAAATCTGCCGGCGGCGACGGTCGGGTCGGGATTCTCCTCGCCGCCGCGCGTTTCGCCCATGCCCGGCATGCAGCCGTGGCGCGACATTCCGGCCGATGTGCTTTTGAAGTCCGAAGACGCGGTCCTGGGACGCCTTAATCAGGCCCTTGACCGCCATGGCGGGGCCAGGCTCCAGGGCCTGTCGGATATTTTCGACCAGGATGGAACTTTCTTGTGCGTTCTGCCCGAATTCGATCATTACGACCGGCCTGTACGGGAAGGCCCGGCCGCGCCCGACGCTCGGGCCGCGCCTGAATATTTCGGGCCGCTGGACCTCCCCAGCGACGGCGGCGAGATTCCCTGGCCATCCGTCGCGGGCGACCGGGTGTTCGTCTATTATCGCACCAGCTATCCCCATTTCGGGTCATTGATGGGGCAACTCGCCGCGCTCGGCCTGCCCACGCTGGTGGTTGCCGACGACGCGTCCCCGGCGGCGATCGCGCGATTTTCCACCGACAGCCTGCACATCGTGACCGGTCAGGTCGATCTGGACGCCGTGGCGCGGACCTGCCGGGTGGCGGTCGTTGCGGGGGGACTCGGCGGCACCACCCGTTTGGCGCTGGGCGGTTGCCCCCTGGTGATGTTGCCGGTGGTCGTCGAGCAGAGCCAGCTCGCCTATCGGGTCGCCAGGGCCGGGCTGGGGGTCATGATGATCCCGGAAAAGGAAAACAACGATTTCGGCGCTTTGGTGCGCCGGGTGCTCGAACGCCCGGAATTCGCCGAACGCGCCCGGGCGGTGGCCCAACGGTATAGCGGGCTCGACCCCGCTCGCCAGATTTCCGCCATTGTCGACCGGTGTGAAAGCCTGTTACCAAGTCAAAAGTCTTGAAATTACCCGATATTCCCATATTTCATTGATGTAGCATAGTTGATTTAATTGAGGATTCATATCTACCTTGG
>CALGIA010000023.1 GCA_937916005.1 uncultured Rhodospirillaceae bacterium | reverse complement strand
TTCTGGTGGGAACATTTTTCCCTAGGGCATGTCTTGCCCGTCAAACCCTGCATAATGTTCCGTCGCTCCTCTGAATTTACCTGCGATCAGTATGGGGCAAGACGGGCGAATCTTGGTATAAGTAGGGGCGGTTCGCTTGGACGGTACACATGACGACTCGGAAGAAGCCATGAAGAATTGGGGCCAATCAATAATTCTGGGGATTTGGACCGCGGGGCTGTTTGCCGCCCCGGCCGCCCTGGCTGCGCCGGCCGCGGCATCCGCCAAGTTGGTTCCCCATCGCGCCGTGTATGACGTGAATTTGGTTTCGGCGAAATCCGGCAGCGGCGTCTCGTCGGTCAGGGGTGAAATGCTGGCGGAATGGTTGGAGTCCTGCGAAGGCTGGGCGCTGGATCATCGAACGCTGTTCGATATTACCTATGTTCAGGGGGGATCGGTCCGGCTTACGTCCTCGGTTACAACCTGGGAATCCCGGGACGGACTGAGGTACCATTTTGAAATTACCAATGCCGCCAATGGGAAAGTGACCGAGAAATATGAGGGCAGGGGAGAGCTTGCCGACAAACAGGGCGGTGGCCAGGTCGATTACGTCATCCCCGAACGGGAACCATTGAAGCTGGAGCCGGGAACGGTGTTTCCGATGGTCCATACGGTGCGGGTGCTCGCCGCCACCCGGAATGCCCCGGCCATTCGTTCCATGATTGTCTTCGATGGCATGAGCAAGGAAGGCACATTCCGGGTCAGCGCCGTGATCGGCAAGCCGTCCGCATCAGCCAAAACCGCCATGGATGGGTTAAAGACCCATCGATCCTGGCCATTGCAGCTCGCGTATTTTTCCGTCGACGGACGGGAACCCGAGCCCGAGCACGAGGTCGGGATGCGTATTTACGACAACGGCGTCAGTGATCTGATGTTGCTGGATTTCGGCGAATTCAAGGTCAAGGCCGATCTTCAACGGCTGGAATACGGCGAGCAGCCTGCCTGCGGCGGATAGGGGTTTCAACCGGCGGGGGCAAGCGGTGTGCGGCCGAGAATCATGTCGGCTGCTTTTTCGGCGATCATGATCGTGGGCGCGTTGGTGTTCGAGCCCACCAATTTGGGCATGATGGAGCAATCCGCGACCCTTAATCCATCGATCCCCCGGACTCTAAGCTCCCCATCGACCACCGATTCATCGTCGGCGCCCATGCGGCATGTGCCCGCAGGATGATGCGCCGTCTCGCAATTTCGGCGCAGAAACTCCTCAATCTCGGCATCGCCGGATATCCCGGATCCGGGCCTGACCTCGCCACCATTCACGCTCGCAATGGGATACTGCGAGACGATGTCCCGCACCGCCTTGAGGCCGTCACGCAGGGTGGCGAGGTCGGCCGGGTCGTCGAACAGGTTCCAGAATATGCGGGGCTTGTCCGCTGGGTCGGAAGACCGCAGGGTCACGCGGCCAATGCTGCGCGGGTGCAGGACGGCGATCCGGGTGGAGAACCGGTGACCCACGGGTTTGCGAACACCCGGAAACCACGGGGTGGCGTCGGGTGAAACCGGGCTCAGCAGCAGCTCTATATCGGGTCGTTCGCTCTCGGGCCGGGTGCGGATGAAGCTTACGCTCTGGGTCGGGAAACTGGCCGCCGGGCCGCTGTGGAACAACGCCCAGCGAAGGACCGACAAGGTCAGCCGGTCCATCCGCATTTCGCGTTCGAAGCTGATCGGTTGGGTGCAGTCGAACATGGCGAAGGTATTGACGTGTTCCTGCAGATTTGCGCCCACGTCCGCCCGGTCGAGCACCGTCTCGATCCCGTGCGCCCTGATTTTGTCGGCGGGGCCGATGCCGGACAGCATCAAAAGCTGCGGCGAATTATAGGTGCCGCCCGACAGCACCACCTCGCGCGCCGCATCGGCGCGGACAAGCGCGCCGCCCATGCGGTATTCGACGCCCCGGGCGCGCCCACCCTTGATCACCACGCAGGTCGCGGGCGCATTGGTCGCGACCGTCAGATTGGGCCTTTTCAGGGCCGGGCGCAGGAAGGCGCGGGCGGTGGAATAGCGCCGCCCGTCGCCGATCGTCATATCCGCTCGGGCGACGCCCTCGGGCTGGGCGCCGTTATAGTCGCCGCTCCTTGGAAACCCGGCCTTCTCCGCCGCACCGGAAAACAGATCGTAAAACAGACCCGGCATGTTCGATTGGGACACTTTCAACGGCCCCGTTCCGCCGTGATGCTCGGTCTCGCCCCGCCAGTTGGATTCCGAACGCTTGAAATAGGGCAGGACATCCTCATAGCTCCAACCGGTCAGCCCCATCTGACACCACTGGTCGTAGTCAAGCGGATGGCCGCGGGCATAGATCATGGCGTTGATCGACGATGTGCCGCCCAGGACCCGGCCCCGGGGGATGGGAATCCGCCGGTTGTAACAGTGAGGCTCGGGCTCGGATTCGTAACTCCAGTTGATCGCGGGCCGGTCGAAAATGCTACGCATGCCGAGCGGCATGTGGATCAGGGGATGGCTGTCCCGGCCACCGGCTTCAAGAAGAAGCACCCTGATATCGGGATCCTCGCTCAGGCGGTTGGCAAGCACGCAGCCCGCTGATCCCGCGCCGACGATGATGTAGTCGTATTCGGCCATTCTGGTGGCTCCCGTCAGCCCGGGCGGTTCCCGGAAGGTGAATGAGTTTTGCTTCCTGGCCGATGGATGGCAAGATATTTTGCTTGTCGGTCGCCGCGACCGGCTGGCCGGCGCAATTGGAGTGCCAATGAACGAACGAACCAATGGATTGATTGCAATCGTCAAACGGGACTGCCCGACCTGCGCGCTGGTTGCGCCACTGTTCGGCGGCATCGGGCAATCTGCGGGACCGCTCGCCGTTTATTGCCAGGACGATCCCGGATTTCCGGAGGCGTTTCCCGGCGTTCATGACGACACCGGGCTTGAGCAATCATACCGGCTCGGAATTGACATCGTTCCAACCCTGTTACGCCTGGATGGCGGCAGGGAGGTGGCGCGTGTCAAAGGCTGGAACCGCGATGAATGGCGCACCATGACCGGCCTGTCCGATCTCGGCGGCGGATCTGCCCGATACCCGGCCCGGCTGCGGGTCGATGACGGAAGAACCCCGCATGATGTACCGGCTGCGGGCGAAATTCGGAAAGACCGGTCTCGCGTCGCGGCGCATCAGCCTTCCCGCGGCGGCGGACCTTGTGGAGGCCTGTTTTGAGCGGGGCTGGACCGATGGGCTTCCCGTGGTGCCGCCGACCGAGGCCCGGGTGCTGGAAATACTCGACGACACGCCACGCATGCCCGATGAGATCATCGGGTTGATTCCGCCGAACCGGGTCGAATGCACGATCGAAAAAATCGCGATCAATGCCGTCATGGCGGGATGCCTGCCGCAATACATGCCGGTGGTGCTTGCCGTGGTCGAGGCCGCGCTGATCCCGGAATTCAATCTTCACGCCATCCTGGCCACAACCAACGCGGTCAGCCCGGTGGTCATGGTCAATGGCCCCATCGCACGGTCCATCGGCATGAACGCGAAGGGTAACGTGTTCGGTCAGGGCAACCGCGCCAATGCGTCCATCGGCCGTGCGCTGCAACTGCTTGTCCGCAATGTGGGCGGCGGCCTGCCGGGCGAGATCGACCGTTCGGTTTTCGGCAATCCCGGCAAATACAGCTTTTGTTTCGCCGAGGACGAGGAGGATCCGCGCTGGGAATCCTATGCCGTCGAGCAGGGATATGCGCCCGATGCCTCAACGGTCACGATGTTCGCCGGGGATGGCGTGACCCCGATCATTGATCACATGGCCCGGACGCCCGAAGAGCTCTGCGACTCCTATGTCGGCTGCCTGCTGGCCACCTATAACCGGCGGCAGGTCAACGAGGTCGCGGCTTTCCTGGTCGTCGGCGGTGAACATCAGAAACTGTTCCATGATGCCGGATGGTCGAAGCAGCGTCTGCGTGAGGAGTTGGACGGCAAATTGCGGATCCCGGTCCGCGACCTGGTTCCCGGTCGCAGTGGGCTTGGGGGATTGACGCCTGAGGAAAGACGCAATCCCGACCTGATGCTCCCGAAATTCAGGACCGGGACTCTGAATATCATTCGCGCGGGCGGCAGCGCCGGTAAATATTCCGCCATCATTTCCGCCCTCGGAAGCAGCGGCCTAAAACCCGTCACCAAGGAAATCACGCCATGAAACCAGACCAGATTCTGCTCGACCCGACGGCTGAAATATCAGCCGTGAAGCGTCCGAAAATTGATCGTCCTTCGTCGCTTGATGGTTTGACTATCGGGTTGCTCGATATCGCCAAGCCCCGGGGCGACGAATTCCTTGATCGTATCGAGGAGCTTCTGGTCGAGCGGGGCAACAGGGTGCTGCGCTATCGCAAGGAACGATTTTCAAAGATCGCGTCGGATGAATTGAAGCAGGAAATCGGAAGCGCCTGCGATATCGTGGTGGAAGCCCTGGCCGATTGAGGGGCCTGCACGTCGTGCTGTATGCATGACATCAAGGATCTTGAGGGAAGGGGCGTGGTTTCCGTTGGGATCGCCACAACCGAGTTTGTCGACGCAGCGGCCATGCAGAACAAATATCTGGGCTATGATCCGGCCGTGATTTTCGTGGATCACCCGATCCAGGACCGAACGTCCGATGAACTCCGCGCCCTCGCGAGCATTGCATTTGAGTCCATCGTCAAAGCGGTGACCGCTTAATCCCACAACCAGGCGGCGCCCCGGACGCCGCCGGCATCGCCATGGCGGGGCGGTTTTAATTTTGTCGCCACATGGTCGGAAAAAACATGGCGGTGCCAGAGGCGGGGAATGTTTTCGTAAAGCCGCGCCACATTCGACACGCCGCCGCCCAGGACGATGCAATCCGGATCGACTATATTGATGATTCCGGCAAGCGCCCTGGCAAGACGTTCTTCATAACGGGACAGCGTGTCCGCCGCGTCGCGGTCGCCCGCCAGGTCGCCCGCCGCAATGGCGGCGGCATCGAGCCGGTCGCCGGTGCGTTCGAAATGATCCCGCGCCATGGCGGGGCCGGACAGGAATGTTTCGATGCAGCCGCGCCGTCCGCAATAGCACTCGGCTCCGGGAAGTTCGTCCAAAGTCGGCCACGGCAGGCTGTTATGGCCCCATTCACCGGCTATTCCGTTGGCTCCTTCCAGAACCTGCCGGTCGAGGGCAAGACCACCGCCAACCCCCGTACCCAGAATGACCCCGAAAACCGAGCGATCATTCATCGCCGCACCGTCGACGGATTCCGACAAGGCGAAACAATTGGCGTCATTTGCGATGCGCACCGGCCGATCAAGAAGCGTGGAAATATCCCTTGCGAGAGGTTTGCCGATCAGCCAAACGGAATTGGCGTTGCGAACCAGTTCGGTTGTGGCGGAAATCGACCCGGGGATGCCTATGCCCACGGACCCCGTGCGCCCGGTTTTGGCTTCGATGGAAACGACAAGCGCCTGTATGGCCGCCAAGGTGGCATGGTAATTTCCAACCGGCGTCCCGACCCTGTCGAACGCCAGGGTGTCGCCGTTCGCCGCCAGGGCGATGGCGGCGATTTTCGTGCCGCCGAGATCGATACCGATTCGCATGAGCAAGGTCGGGTTCCATTGAAATCAAAGTATTCAGGGAAAACAGGTGATGCTTTCGATGAGGCGTTGAAACATGTTAGTGATTATATGTGATAATTTAGCTTGATTGAGCCAAAC
>CALGIA010000022.1 GCA_937916005.1 uncultured Rhodospirillaceae bacterium | reverse complement strand
AATGAATCAATGTTCGGAGGAAAACGCCAGAGAATTAATAGGTCCTGAGCCTAGAGAGGCCAAGCTTACCGGCTCCGATATGAGCGGATGCAATTTCGCATGCGCCGATCTATCAGAATCCGATATGTTCGCCATTGATCTCACCGGCGCAGATTTGTCCCACGCCAACCTGTCATCGTCGGACATGCGCGGCGCCAGGCTTCGCGGCGCCAATTTAACCGGCGCAAATCTGCGAAAAACCAATTTGCGGGAAGGCGTGCTGATGACGCCCGCGAATAATGCCAGAGGCGTTGAATTCCACACCTTCTCCGCTGAGAAAGAAAATCTCTGCCGGGCCGACTTCAGCGGCGCTAATTTGTCGGATGCGCTGCTTGGCCATTCGGCCATCCTGCAGGCGGACTTTACCGGCGCGCTGCTAACGGGCGCCGATCTTCAATTCGCCGAATTGAACAATTCCAAGATGATTTCCACCGACCTTCTCAACGCGAATCTGTCCGGCGCGGATATGACGGGAGTCAATTTTACCGGAGCCAATTTATCGGGGGCGAATATGACCGGTACGATATTGGCGGGCGCGGAACTTGCCGGCGCCAATCTCGCCGATTGTGATATCAGCAAAGCCAGGATGGAAGGCGCCCTCAGAGGGCGAAAGATTCTCGAGCTCGAACCGGATATTCTGCGGATTCTCAAGGATCACAAAATCTGGATCACCTCCTTCGGCGCCAACGGGCGTCGCGCCGAGTTGGACGGGATCGATTTGAACCGGGTCGATTTTCAATCCATGGATTTGTCGGGCGCCAGCCTGAGAGGCACCGATTTCACCGGCGCCAACTTGATGGGCGTATCCATGGTGATGGCGGATTTGACCGACGCCAGCCTGTATAAGGCCAATTTGGCCAGCGCCGACCTGTCCGGTGTCTGCATGATCGATGCGGACGCGCGGGAAGCCAACATGAAAAGCGTGCGGCTGGGGGCGTCGGATATCAAGGGGCCCACCGGCGCGGCCACGGGACGCAAATGGCCAGCCAATCTCAACCGCGCCAATTTTGCGCGGGCCAATCTGGAAAGCGCCGATCTGCAGCTGGCCAATCTGCGCGAAGCCAATTTCGAACACGCCAAACTGCGCCGCGCCAATTTGACAGACGCGAAAATCCAGGATGCGTCGTTCGAGAATGCCGACCTGACCCGCGCCAAAATGCCGGAAAATCCAGACTCACGGGAATAAACGGAGCCCTGTTCAGCACGACATCAACACAGGAACCGTCATGTTATCGAGAACATGGCGGGTCGCGCCGCCAAGGGATAAATCCAGCGTGTGAGGATGGGCGCAGGCGCCCATGACGACCAGGTTCGAACCGGCTTCGGAGGCACGTGACAGGATCGTCCCGCCCACATCCCCATGCGCCACATAGGTTTGATGCAATCGCACCGGAATTCCGTGGGCGGTCAGATATTTGGCGATATCACGGCCACCGCTGATCGTCGCCTCACCATTACGATCACTGTCAACGCTGAGCACGATGACGTCGTTCGCCAAGGACAGCAACGGCAGCGCATCCCTCACCGCCCTGGTTGCCTCGCGTCCGCCGTCCCAGGCGATGGTCACCCGGGCCGCGAAGTTTCCCGCCGCGCCGCTATTCTCATCGGCGTCGCTGGGCGGCAGGAACACCACCGGGCGGCCACATTCCCGCGCCAGATGATATGGAATTTCGGCGGCCCTGTTGGTCGAGAGGAGGGATTGAGCCGTTTCAGGGGAAACGAACACAAAATCCGCCATCCGTGTCGCCGCCCGCATTTCTTCCAGATCAAGGCCGTCGTCCCCCGGAACGACTTCCAGCTCATGCCAATGGCCGGAAATCGACGCATTTTCAATGTCGTCCAGAAAGCGTGATTTCAGCGCCTCGCCAACCTCGCGAACAGTGCGCGCAGGGAGTTTCGGCGACACAAACAGCGCCGTCAGGCTGGAGCCCAGCCGATGCGCCGCCTTAACCGCAAGACGCAGGGTCGCCGGGGAGCGGGTATCCGGCCCCACCAGCGCGACAATGCTGCGATATGTCGGCGACTGATCTTCGTCAGGGAACATTCTCTGTCTCTTTTTAATTGCTGGCGCCCGCGCTCCCGCCGCGGGCCTGAATTGGATAGGGTTTATCCGACGCGGCGCATTCTTTCCCGTGACGGAATTTGCGTTCCCGAAGACGCCTCGGCGTCGGGCATGCATCCCGCGATCTCGGCCAGCGCGCCGGGATCCAGAACGGACAGCTTGCCGTTGGTCAACTGGACAACGCCTTTTTCGCGCAGGCACCGCAATGTGCGGCAAACATGCACCGCCGTCAGCCCGAGCGCATCGCCGATATGTTCCTGGGTCAGAGGAAAGCTTATCGCCGTTCCCGCCACCTGTGGGCCCGCCGCGCAGATGCGGCTGAACAATCGCAGCAGGAGATGCGCCACGGCCTCGCGCGCGGTGCGCCGCCCCACATCGGTCAGGCTTTCATAGGCCGTATTGAGCGCGCCGGCGGCCGCTGAAATCACCCGCAATCCGAGTTCCGGATCCCGTGACAGGAATTCGCCGAGGCGGTCCCGCGGTATGACCGCCACCGTGGCGCGGGTCAGCGCCTCGGCCGCATGGGTCATTTCCGCGCCACGATCAGGCTGAAACCCAAGCAGCGAGCCGGGAAGGGCAAAATCAAGAATCTGACGGCGGCCATCTTCCAGAATTTGATGTTGAAAAACCCATCCTTCGACCACCATGTACAAATCGTCGGATGCCTCACCTTCCGAATAGATATCCGTCCCGGCGGGAATGGTCCGATATTGGCTCGCGATTTCCTCTATCACCGACGCCACCGGCAGACGGTCGTCAGAGATCGCGCGCGCGATGAATTTCGGGTGGTTCGCTATGGTTGGTGAATTATGTAAAACTGATAGCATATCCCCTCCTCCGCGACGGTTTTCGGATCGGCTCCCGGGGCAACGGGATTTATGTGTGTCGCTAATGATCAGGATAGACTCCGTTTGTATGATCCGGATGTGCGCGGAAGCGTCTATTTGTAAATGTTTGTAAGGATGCGTTGAGCATCAGCCCCGCTGGAGACTTTTGTGCCGGAACATTTGATTATCGTGGATGACGACGCGACGCTGCGAAACCGGCTGAAAAAATACTTCGAAAAAGAAGGTTTTCGCGTCAGCGCCGCCGACGGGGGCGGTCAGTTGCGCAAGATCATGGAAGAGCAGGACGCGGATCTGGTCATCCTGGATCTCATGATGCCGGGCGAGGACGGCCTCAGCCTGACAAGTTACCTGCGTCAGACATCGGACGCCGGCGTGGTCATCCTGACGGGCAAGGGAGACACGGTCGATAGGGTTGTCGGACTCGAACTGGGGGCCGATGATTACATTTCCAAGCCATTTGAATTGCGGGAATTACTGGCGCGCATACGCAGTGTGTTGCGGCGCACGGGTGGGACCAGGCCGGCCAACTCCGCCAAACAAGCAAGCGACGCGGAACCGGATCGCGTGGAATTCGTCGGCTGGCGGTTCGATCTTGAGCGCCGCGAACTCCAATCGCCCGATGGCGTGGAAGTTCACCTGACCACGGCGGAGTTCAATCTGTTGCGGGTCTTCGTGCGCAACCCGGAACGCCCCTTGACGCGGGACACGTTGCTTGACGAGGTCGGGGGCCGCGACTGGCAGCCTTTCGACCGCAGCATCGACCTTCATATCAGCCATCTTCGCCGCAAGCTGGAAGACGATCCGAAACGGCCCCGGCTGATCAAAACCGTTCGTAGCGCGGGATATATATTCGCAACGTCGATAACCAGGCTATAGCGCCCATTAGTTACGGCGGTCGAGCGGGTTGCGAATCGTGGTGGCAAGATCGCGCCGGGCATAAGGCTTGCGCAACAAATCGCCATCCCGGTTCAGCAGCTCGTCGCTGATTTCCGCATATTCGGCATAGCCGGTGGTAAACAGCACCTTGAGCCGGGGATAAATTTTCCGCGCGGCCTGGGCTAATGCAATTCCATCGAGCGGCCCCGGCATGACAATATCGGTAAACAGCAAATCGATATCGTCGCGCGCCGACAGCTGGGCCAATGCCGCCTCTCCGGTCTCGGATTCCACAACCCGGTACCCCAACCCCTGAAGAACCTGACGCGCGCGGCGGCGGAGCCGGGGATGATCTTCGACCAGAAGAACGGTCTCGCTTCCGGGCGCCATCTTGGAAGCATCCTTTTCCGGGTTCGGCGCCACGGCCTGCGCCGCCCTGGGCAGGTAGATGCTGATCTGGGTCCCCTGGCCGATTTCGCTGGTGATATTCAGGCTGCCGCCCGACTGCTTCACAAATCCATAAACCATCGACAGCCCAAGCCCGCTGCCACCGCCCGCCTCCTTGGTGGAAAAAAATGGATCAAAGGCCCGTTCGACCACGTCGGGCGTCATGCCGGACCCGGTATCGGCAATGCTGATCGTCACATAGTCGCCAGGGCCGCAATCGGCCGGCAGTGTGGGCTCATCGCCACGGATGACCCTATTGGCGGTTTCTATGGTCAGCCGCCCACCGCCCGGCATGGCGTCACGGGCATTGAGCGCCATATTCAAGATGGCGTTTTCCACCTGGCCGGGGTCCACCAGCGTTGTCCACACATCGCCCGGTCCGACAATATCAATCTCCACCATTTCGCCGAGCGTGCGGCGCAACAGGGTCGCAATGCTCGAAATCAACGCGTTAAGGTCGACCACCTTGGGCTGGAGCGACTGGCGGCGGGAAAAGGCCAGAAGACGCTGGGTCAGATTTGCGCCGGCCTGGGTGACGTCGCGCGCTTCGGCGACCAGTTCGGCCGCTTCTTCGTCGTCCGTCGTGTAATCGGACAGCATTTCCAGATCCATCATCAGGACCGCGAGCAAATTGTTGAAATCATGCGCGACGCCGCCGGTCAATTGGCCCAGCGCTTCCATTTTATGGGCCTGGCGCAGTTCGGATTCGATTTCCTTGCGTTCGGTTATATCGCGAACAACGCCAACGAAATGGCGGGCGCCGTCCACCATCATCTCGGCAACCGACAGATCCATCGGGAATTCGCGTCCGTCACGGTTCAGGCCCGTGACCTCGCGCCCGATCCCGATGATTTTCGCAATGCCGGTTTCCAGGTAGGCTTCGACATACTGGTCGTGGCGGGCGGAGATATCGGCGGGCATCAGCATGTTTATGTTTCGGCCGACCACATCCGCCGCCTCATATCCAAAAATCACCTCGGCCGCCGGATTGAAATTCCGGACTATTCCATGCTGATCGATGATGATGAGGCCATCGACCAGAATACTCATCAATTCGGCAAGACGGTTTTCGGACTCCCGGAGGTCCCGTGTGAGCCTGTCGAATTCCTGCGCGTCGATGGCCATGCCTAACGATGCCTGAGGTAAATGATCCAATATACCAGGGCGACAAACATGCTGCCGCCGACGATATTGCCCAGCGTTACCGGGACCAGATTCGACAGTACGCCGTTGATTATTGCGCCGGCTCCCCCGTTCAGGCCCGACAGAATGCCAATCGGCAGAAAATACATATTGGCCACCGAATGCTCGAAGCCGAGCGCGACGAAAGCCGTTATGGGGAAAATGATCGCCAGGATTTTGCCCGTCACTGTATGGGAGGCGAAGCTGAGCCAGACCGCAAGGCAGACTAAAACATTGCACAGCAGGCCGCGAAAGAATGCCTCGGCGAACGGCAATGCCATTTTTGCCTCGGCGATCCGTATTGCGGCAACGCGCTGGGCGCCGTCCGCCATATCAAGGGTTCCCGACCAGTGAACGATCAGCGCGGTGGCCGCCGCCCCGGCGAAGTTCCCCACATAAACCAGCCCCCAATTTCGCAGCAGCGCCGGGCCGGTGATTTTTCGGTCGGCCCAAGCCATGACGATCAGATTATTGCCCGTGAACAACTCAGCCCCGGCGACCACCACCAGGATCAGACCGAGAGAAAACGCGATCCCGCCAAGGGTCCGGCCGATGCCATACCCGAGGCCGTGGTTGGTAACGACCAAAGCATAGAACATGGCGCCAAAGGCGATGAAGGCGCCGGCGAGCACCGCAAGCGTAAGGGTTTGAAGCACGGACAATTGAGCCTTGCCCACCCCGGAGGTTTCGACCCGGTGCGCGATCTCGCTCGGAGAGTAGGCATCTCTCACATTGGGAACGGGATCGGGGGCAACGGCCATATGTCTTTCTCCACGGGGAGCGCCTTATATAAGTTGGCGCGCCTTATATGAGTTATAGTGTCAGCCGCCGGGCATCGTCACGCAACTTTATCGGGTCGTTATGAGAATCGCCTCCTTCAATCTGGAAAATCTTGACGACCGCGCGGGGTTGGAACCAACCCTGGCGGATCGGATTGAAATCCTCCGGCCCCAGCTGGTGCGACTTCGCGCCGACATCCTGTGCCTGCAGGAGGTCAATGCGCAAAGACCGCCCGCGGGCGGCGGGGGCGCGGGCGGCCCTCAGCCACGGATATTTTCGGCGCTCGACAAATTGCTCGCCGGAACCGAGTACGAAACATTCCATCGCGCCGCGTCGGAGAGTTCCGATGGCCATGGACCCATGGATGTCCAGAATCTGGTGATCGTCAGCCGCCTGCCCCTGGCCTGGCATCGTCAATATTGGCACGATCTGGCGCCACCACCTGAAACAGTCATGGCGACCGCCGAACCGCGCGATGATACGCGCCACAGGATCCGCTGGGACCGGCCGGTGCTCCATGGGGCGGTCCGGCTTCCCGATGACAGATTGCTGCATCTGTTCAACCTGCATCTTCGGGCGCCGCTGGCGGCCTTCATTCCGGGCCAGAAGGAAGCCCCCTTTGTCTGGAAGACCGTGCCGGGTTGGGCGGAAGGTTTTTATCTGGCGGCCATGAAACGCACCGGGCAGGCGCTGGAAACCCGCATGGCCGTTGACCGGGTCTTCGATTCCGACCCCCAGGCGCTGATCCTGGTCTGCGGCGACATGAATGCCGAGGCGCGCGAGATCCCGCTGCGCATATTGCGCGGCGAGGAAGAGGATACCGGCAACGGGGCCCTGGCCGGCAGGGTATTGGTCCCCCTGGAAAGAGCGGTCCCGGAATCCCTGCGGTTTACCACTCTTCATGCGGGACAGAAGCTCATGATCGATCATCTGCTGGCGTCGCGCGCGCTGACCGCCCATGTCACGGGCGCCGAAATCCACAACGAGGCGCTGGAAGATGAGGTGGCCGGCTACGCCCTGGTCCAGAAATCGCCGGAATCCTATCACGCGCCCGTGGTCGCCGAATTCGACCTGTAATTCATGTCTTCTGTATGATCTGGCTGATTGATCTGGATCAATGCGCCTGAAAAGGTGGATCATATATTGTTGATTTATCAATCATTGATTCCCCATCCAGGAGAA
>CALGIA010000021.1 GCA_937916005.1 uncultured Rhodospirillaceae bacterium | reverse complement strand
GCGTTATTGGCAATTTTGCTTCTAATATCATTCATTCTAATATTGGTGCGGGTGGTCGGACACCAACCGACACACCTTGCGGCGCGGATTTTTTTGAGACCCGCTTGCCAGCCAATTCCACCATATCCGCGTGTTGCGCAGCAACATATTTCAGCGCATTGAGTAATCAACAGTTGATTTGGAACATTTCCGATGCGGGAAGTAAATTAAATTTTTATAATCAATGTCTTGAATCGTCGATCTTCTCCAAAACGCACTTAATCTTATAAGTGGAATTGCAAGAGAAAGCCGGCAGGTGAACATAAAAATTGGTGCCCCCGGGGAGAATCGAACTCCCACTCCCTCACGAGAACTGGATTTTGAATCCAGCGCGTCTACCAGTTCCGCCACAGGGGCCCCATGGTCCGAAAGACTGGCCGGATGATAGTCACGGGCGGCGCGGCGTCAACAGGGGAATCGGGCCCGTGATCCCACCTCAGTTGCGCCGCCTTCCCGCCTTGCCCGATGCGCCTTTTTGTTTGAATTTGCCGGAATTTTGCCGGCTCTGGGCCGCCCGGACCCGGGCTTCCAGCCGTTTTGGCCCCATGGGGATGCCCAGATCGGAATTTTCCAGCCGCTGAATTTCGTCGCGCAGCCGGGCGGCTTCCTCGAATTCCAGATTTCCGGCGGCTTCGCGCATGCGGTCGTTCAGATCGGCGATATATTTATGCAGGTTATGCCCGACCAGATGGGGCGTTTCCTCATCCAGCGTGCCGACCAGGTAGCGGTCCTTTTCATAGACCGACTGAAGAATATCCGTAATGCCCTTGCGCACGCTTTCCGGCGTGATGCCGTTGGCGATGTTGAAGGCCTGCTGTCTCTCGCGCCGCCGGTTTGTCTCGTCCAGGGCGTATTGCAGGGACCCGGTCATCTTGTCCGCATAGAGAATGACCCGTCCGTCGATATTGCGCGCCGCCCGGCCGATGGTCTGGACCAGCGAGGTGCGCGACCGGAGGAAACCTTCCTTGTCCGCATCCAGGATCGCCACCAGCGCGCATTCCGGAATGTCGAGCCCTTCGCGCAGCAAATTGATTCCGATCAGCACGTCGAAGGTTCCGAGCCGCAGATCCCGGATGATCTCGATCCGTTCCAGGGTGTCGATGTCGGAATGCAGATAGCGCACCCGGACCCCGGCTTCCTGCATGTATTCGGTCAGATCTTCCGACATGCGCTTGGTCAGGGTCGTCACCAGCACGCGCTGGCCTTTTTCGGCGCAGATCCGGCATTCGCCCAGCAGATCATCGACCTGGTGTTCGACCGGCCGGATAATGCATACGGGGTCGATCAGCCCGGTCGGCCTTATGACCTGTTCCATGAACACGCCGCCGGTCTGTTCCAGTTCCCACGGGCCCGGCGTCGCCGACACATAGACGGTCTGCGGCCGCATGGCTTCCCATTCCTCGAATTTCAGCGGTCTGTTGTCGACGCAGGACGGCAGCCGGAAGCCGAATTCCCACAGGGTCGATTTGCGCTTGAAATCGCTGCGATACATGCCGCCGATCTGGGGCACGGTGACGTGGCTTTCATCGACCACCAGCAGCGCGTCTTCCGGCAGATATTCGAACAGGGTCGGCGGCGGCGATCCCGGCGCGCGGCCGGTCAGATAGCGGGAATAATTCTCGATGCCGGCGCAATGGCCGGTGCTTTCCATCATCTCCAGATCGAAATTGGTGCGCTGCTCCAGGCGCTGGGCTTCCAGCAGCTTGCCTTCTTCGCGGAATTTGGCCAGCTGGATGATCAAATCGGCCTTGATGTCCTTGGCGGCCTGCCGGAGCGTCGGGCGCGGCGTGACATAGTGGCTGTTGGCGTAGATGGTGATGCCGCCCAGCTCGCCGGTGCGTTCGCCGGTCAGGGGGTCGAACTCGTGGATCGCCTCGATTTCGTCGCCGAACAGGGACAGCCGCCAGGCCCGGTCTTCATAGTGGGCCGGGAAAATCTCCACCGAATCGCCCCGCACCCGGAACGCGCCGCGGGCGAAGGCGGTGTCGTTGCGCTTGTACTGCAGTTCAACCAGGCGCTTGAGCAGATCGCGCTGGTCGATCTTGTCGCCCACATTCAGGCGGATCGTCATCTCCGTATAGGTTTCGACCGACCCGATGCCGTAGATGCACGACACGCTGGCCACGATGATCACGTCGCGGCGTTCCAGCAACGCCCGGGTCGCGGAATGGCGCATGCGGTCGATCTGTTCGTTGATCGACGCGTCCTTCTCGATGAAGGTATCGGTGCGCGGCACATAGGCTTCCGGCTGGTAATAATCGTAATAGGAAACGAAATATTCCACCGCGTTGTGGGGGAAGAATTCCTTCATCTCGCCATAGAGCTGGGCGGCCAGGGTCTTGTTGGGGGCCAGAACCAGCGTGGTGCGGGCGAATTTCTGGATCACCTGGGCCATGGTGAAAGTCTTGCCCGACCCGGTCACGCCCAGCAGCACCTGGTCGCGCTCTCCGGCGGCGAGGTTTTCCAGCAGCCCGGCGATGGCCTGGGGCTGATCGCCGGCGGGCTGGAATTCCGACACCACGGTGAAGGGAACCCCGATATCATCGGACGGGCGTTCCGGGCGGCCCGGGCGTTCCCGGCGTTCTGCGAGAATTTTATCCATCCCCGGAATATGGCGAACCGGGCGCTGGATTGCCAGTGTCCGTTGCCTCGGAAACTTTCTGCGGCGTCGGGCCGGTCACGGCGGGGTGGTGGTGTCGATATGGATGTGGATGGGTTCCGGTCCGTCCTGGATTTCCCGCCCCAGAAGCTGGACCGCTTTTTCCGCCTGTCCCAGCGGATAGGCATGGGTGCAGAGCTTGGTCAGGCTGGTCCATTTGTCCTGCAGGATGCCGATCGCCTTGTCGGTGTCTTCCCAGTCGGACGACAGCACGCCGAGCATGGAAATCTCGTTGAACAGCAGCTTGTCGGTGGAAAAATTGTCGATGGTGTTGTGGGTCTTGACCCCCGCAACGACGATGGTTCCGCCTTTCTTGACCATGTCCATGGCCTGGGTGATCGGCTCCACCGCGCCCATGGACACATCCAGCACCACATCGGCCTTGCGCCCGTTGGTCAGTTCCATCACGCGCGCGACCGGGTCCTCCGCATCCACGTCAATGGTCGCGTCGGCGCCCAGTTCACGGGCGATCTCCAGCCGGTAGGTGTCGGCCTTGGTGCCGGTGACGATGATCTGCCCCGCACCCGCTTCCCGCGCCGCAACGATTGACAGCAATCCGCGCTGGCCGGGGCCTTCGATCACGATGGTCTGGTCCTCGCGCAAATCGGGCTTGGCCCAGGCCCAGCGCACCGCGTTCGACATGGGGTTGAACAGGCTCATGGCGCCCGTGGGAATGTTGTCCGGGGCCCGGTGCAGCCGGGTTTTGGGATGCAGATAAAGATGCGACGCGTAGCCGCCCCAGAGATGAGGCGCCTGATCGAACCCCATGCGCAGGCCGTATCCCATATTGGCGTCGCAGAAGATCGGCCGCCCGTCCCGGCAGGGCGGGCAGTCGCCGCAGGGGATCGAGGTTTCCACAATCACCCGGTCGCCTTCCCTGACGTTCCAGCGCTTGGCCGCGTTCGCGCCGACCCGGTCGACCCAGCCGAGAATCTCGTGGCCCGGCGTGATCGGCAGGGTTCCCAGATAGGTGCCGGCAAAATGGCCGTCATATTGTTCGTAATCCGTGCCGCACAGCCCCGCCGCCTCCATCCGGAGCAGCCCGTCATCCGGCCCGATCCGGGGAATAATCACCTCGCGGGTCTCGAATGCGCGTTTTCCCGTCAGCACCGCGGCATATGCCAGTTCCGCCATGTTCCCGTTCCCTGATGGCTCCGTTCCCGTTATCTCAATCATGATGTCATGGGGGCCTAAACACAAGCAGGCCGGAAAAGCCACAGCTTCTCCGGCCTGATTTTTCCGGACGGCGATCAGGGAAGGATCTTGTCTCCCTTGCCGAGAGTGGGGTCGGCGTCGGGACGGTTCATCATAACGGTGATGGCGCCGCGCAGGGCCGCGCTCATGGTGTGATCGACGATGGCGATATTCGTCGCCTTGTCCGCCGGAGAGACAATGTCAAAAGCAGACGCCCCGGCAACCGGGACACCGTACGTTTGCATGTCATACAGCACGTTCTTCGGGCTGCCATTGGGGTAGACCCGATCCCAGATGCCCGCGATCGGATGCAGGGCCACGGGCATGTTGATGTTGGCGTTCACAAAGAAAATCCGCACGCGCTCACCCGGCAGGGCCATCAGAACCTTGGTGGCGTTGGGATCATGCACCGGATCGTAATGGAAGATCTTGCCGTTGATCAGGGAGTTGGTCCAACCCGCGTTTTGCAACATTGCCTGATAGTTTTCAGCGTTGGGGAAAAACTGCGATTGGACGATCACGTATTCGCGATCCGGTTTGGGAAAATCCTCCGTATATTTCTTCGGGTCGACGATAATGGTGCCGAACATGCCGCGCGCGATGTGCTGGACCATCGGTCCGGCGCCGCAATGGTACATATAGATGCCGGCGCGCCTGGCGGTAAATTTGAAGTGCTTGCTGCCACCCGGTTTGACCTCTGCGAATTCCTTCAGCACATCGACCTCGGCGGCATGAAAATCCATCGAGTGCGAATTCTTGTTCTTCTTTGGATTGACCAGGGTGAAATCGACCACGTCGCCTTCCGTGACCCGAACCACCTTGCCGGGGATGGCGCCATCGAAGGTCCAAGCCGGGTATTTAGTGCCCTTGTTGTCGATGACAACATCGTTCTCCATCGCGGTCATGGTGACGCGCACGGTTTTGGCGGACGCCTGTTGCCCGCCCATAAAAGCCGTCAACGCAATCGTTGCGGCCATCAACAATGATGATTTCGTTATTTTCATAAATTTTACCCTCCAGATTAAGCTTCGGTCGTCACGGTCGTTCAATTCCCATGTGTGCATTTGCACACGTCAATTCCCATGTGTGCATTTGCACACGTCACGAAGGAATCCCACGAGGTCGTTGATCTCATCATCCGAAAGGACGTCTTTCCAGGCAGGCATCAGCACCGACTTGCTGATAGCCAGCCCCCCTTCCTTGATGACTTTGAAAAGTTCCTTGTCGCTGCGGCCGCTCATTGATTTGGCGTCCGAATGGTCGCGTGGCTGCACCGACATTTCGTCTGTGTTCAAGCCCATGCCGTTGCCCCGAAGGCCGTGGCACTGCACGCAGTACGCATTGTAATTGTTTTTAGCGGTCTCAGCCGCCGCGCGCGGCCCGGCAAGTATGGCCATCGCGATGAAAACGATTCCCAGGCCCCTCATTTCCAGTCTTTCTTGGCAAGCTCGATCAGGAAATTCACCAGTTTCGGAATGTTCGCCTCGGGCACATGTTTGTTGGGCATCAGGCCCTTGGGGTTCCATGCCTGGGGATCGCGAATGAAGCTGAGCATGAATTCCGGAGTTAGTCGCCGCCCCGCGGTATAGACTTCCGGTCCCGACAAGCCGCCGAATTCGGGTTCGATTTCATGGCACGCCGTGCAGCCGTAAAATTTGTCGAACGTCATTTCCCCCATGGGCGACGGGCCCGGGATGAAGGGTTTGGTTCCCAACAGCTTGCCATTGGCCTTGAGCCCCATCAGGGCCTCGGCGGCAGAGACGGCGTCTCCGGCGTTCAACGCCAGATGCGGCGTCAGCGTGGTGGTGTCGATGACGTCCCGCTTGGGGCCGGGCTTTATGTGGTCCAGGTAGAACATGCCCGCCGGGCGGATGCGGGTCGGTTTCTCCAGCCAGCGGACGAGCCAACCGGCGCGATATTTGTTGCCCGCATAAAACAGATCCGGTCCTTTGCGCATCCTTAGCGCAGACAATGTGACAGCGGCGGGACCCTTCAAATCGTGGCATGTGGCGCAACGTTCCTGCAACAGGATCGTTCCGGAGCTTTTCGCCAGGGCGGGCGTCGCCGCCAGCGCCAGCATGATGATGATTGCCGATTTTTTCATTTTATTTGTCGCGTGCCCGTCGGCGACGTTTGCGTTCGATGGCTTGTCCGGCAAAGGCCGGGTTGTTGAACATGCCGTAGCCCTTTTTCAGTGACTCGCCGTAGAAAAAATCGGCGTCGAATTTGATGTTTTTCCAGACATACCAATCGTCCATGGGCGTGCCCGCATATTCCATGATGGTGATCGGACCGCCCGGGAATTTGCCGCCCGCCGTGACATGCTTGTCCACATGGTCGTGGAAGATGAAGCGGCCTTCGTTGTGATTGGCGCGGATGATCACGTCGTAACGCTCGCCGGGCCCCAGCATGATGGTATCGACGCTATAGGGCGCCGGAAGCGGCAGTCCATCCTTGTGCGTGACCAACATGTCGTGACCGTGCGAGTGCATGGCGTGGATGCCGCCGCCGGCTCCAATCATGCGGATGCGAACGACGTCGCCGGTTTTCATTCGGATGGGCTGGGTCGATGGAAAGGAGCGCGCGTTGATCGAGAAGTAATCCTCAATGGCGCCGGGAACCGAGCCCTCGCCGTACTTGTCGGCATAGACGCTTTCCCAGGTGGACATCATCATGATGATGTCCTTGGTAACCTCGGCCTCGATGAGCAGCGGTTTCCTGGGGTCGACGACGATCGGACCCCACATGCCGCGAATGCCAACATGTTCGTTGACGTTTACGTGGCAGTGATACCACAACGTGCCGACCCGGTCGGCTTTCATGGTGTAGGTGTATGTCTCGCCGGGCTTGATGTCTTCCTGGGTGACGCCGGGTACGCCGTCATTGCGCCAGTTGTTCAACTGATGAAATCCGTGCCAGTGCACCGTGTGCGGCAAGGCGGTGTTGTTGGTGACCTTGACGGTAAGATCATCGCCTTCTTGCACATGGAACAGCGGACCGGGAACTTGGCGGTTGAAACCGAAAACCTTGTATTTGAGACCCGTCGCGATCTCGATGGCGACCTCGTCGATGGAAAGGTCGAATTTGCGCTCCGTGGCGCTCGATGGATTCGAGATCGTCCAAATCGAGACAAAGACAACCAGTGCGGCGACAACATATTTTCCGAAACGCATATTTACCCCATAACATGCAAGTTAAATATATCTTATGTGGATGGCGAATAAAGTGTCAAGCACATGCGAAAGAATGTCAGCGCGGTTTGGTCCAACAGGACCCTGTATGTATAATTGCGGGCAAGGCTCGAGAAGCTAACGCTAAATTCCAATGGGGTCCGTTTCATGCGCCTGACCAAATTCACAGACAACGCACTTCGGGTGTTGATTTACGCCGCCGTGAACTCGGATCGGATGACTAATATTTCCGAGATAGCGGAAAAATGCGCCATTCCCCGTAATCATCTGACCAAAGTGGTTCACGCAATGGCGACACGCGGTTTGCTGGAAACCGTGCGTGGCAAGGGCGGCGGCATACGCCTGGTACGTCCCGCATCCGAAATCACCGTCGCCAGCGTGGTGCGCACCATGGAAGATGATTTGAAGATCATCGAATGCTTTGAGCCGCGCTGTCCGATACTGGAAGTGTGCACTCTGAAAAATATACTGGGTGAGGCCCGTCATGCATTTTTAGCTACTCTTGAAAAATATACGATTGCAGATCTGGTGGACAACCGGGCCCAGCTCAAAATCGCTGGTTGGAACTGATTGGGCCGCTGTCACTCTGTATGATCTTTTGGCGGGCCCGACACGCGCGTTCATGGTTGCAGCCCGCATTCGGCGGGCGTAGTTTGCGGTCGATTGTGTTTTCCCGTCAGGAATTTGCGCCATGTCCATCCTCGCGTCGCGTCTGTCCCGTATCAAGCCGTCTGCCACCAATGCGCTGACCGGCAAGGTCGCCGAGTTGAAAGCCGGCGGCGCCGATATCATCAGCCTTGGGGCCGGTGAGCCCGATTTCGATACGCCCGACAACATCAAGCAGGCCGCCATCGACGCCATCAAAAGGGGCGAGACCAAATATACCCCGGTGCCCGGCACAATGGCGCTGCGCCAGGCGATTTGCGCCAAGTTCAAGCGCGAAAACGGGCTCGATTACACGCCCGACCAGATCACGGTCGGCACCGGCGGCAAGCAGGTCATTTTCAACGCCTTCATGGCGACCCTCGATGCGGGCGACGAGGTCATCATTCCGGCGCCCTACTGGGTGTCCTATCCGGACATGGTGGCGCTGGCCGAAGGCACGCCGGTGATCATCAAGGCGGCCGAAAGCAACGGCTTCAAGATCACGCCTGAACAGCTTGAGGCCGCGATTACCCCCAGGACCAAATGGGTCATGCTGAATTCGCCGTCGAACCCGACCGGGGCGGCCTATACGGCCGACGATATCCGGGCGTTGACCGATGTGCTGATGCGCCACGAGAATGTCTGGGTGCTGACCGACGATATGTATGAACATATCATCTATGATGATTTCGCCTTCGCGACTCCGGCGCAGATCGAACCCAGGCTGTATGATCGCACGCTGACCATCAACGGCGTCTCAAAGGCCTATTCCATGACCGGCTGGCGCATCGGCTATGCCGGCGGGCCGTTGGAACTGATCCGGGCGATGAACATCATCCAGTCCCAATCGACGACCCATGCGACCTCAATCAGCCAGGCGGCGTCGGTCGAGGCCCTGAACGGGCCACAGGATTTCATCGAGCCCCACAAGAAGCTGTTCCAGGACCGGCGCGATCTGGTTGTTTCCATGCTCAACCAGGCGACCGGGCTCACCTGCCGGACGCCGGAAGGCGCGTTCTACGTCTACCCGTCCTGCGCCGGAACCCTCGGCAAGACCACGCCCGACGGCAAGGTGATCGAGACCGATCTGGATTTCGTGACCTATCTGCTGGAAACCGAGGAGGTGGCCGTGGTCCAGGGCGCGGCGTTCGGCCTGTCGCCCTATTTCCGGATTTCCTACGCCACGTCCAACGAAGCGCTGGAACAGGCCTGCCAACGCATCCAGCGCGCCTGCGCCGCGCTGCGTTAGTAACTCGCCAGATTGTTGGGGCGGCCGGTGACGTTCAGGGTGACGCCGCCGGAATCGCGGGCCTCCTTGATGCGGCGCCATTCGTCCTGATAGGTCGCGTTATGGCCCCGGAAATGGGGCATGACGTAGCGGGCGAACATTTCCATGGAGTTGCGCAGCAGGTTGGTGTCGGCCCATTCGTGGGTTGTCAGCATGAGACCGCCAAAGCCGCCGGATTCCTTTTGCTTCTGTTCAATCCAGGCGATGGCGTCGTCGGGCGTGCCGATCAGCCAGTCGCGGCGGTCGGCGCAGGACCGCGCGGTGAATTCGGCGAACGGCTGGCCCGCGTATGATTCATAGGCCGGCATCAGCCCGATGGCGGAAAAATATTCGGCCTCGCGCATGATGCCCTGTTCCACATCTTCCCAGGCTTTCTCGCGGGTCTCGGCGATATACATGCAGGTGGCGAGTCGCCAGTCGTCCCGCGACGGGGTCTTGCCGTGGCGCGCGGCGGCGGCTTCCAGCCGGCTCCAGTTCTCGGCGTGGCCGGCCGGCCGGTTCTTGCCCACCGTCGACCACAGATGCATGTCGTACTTGCCGGCCAGTTCCAGCACCGCATCGCTGCCGCTTGACGACGCGATGGCCAGCGGCAGGCGCGGCTGCTGATAGGACCGAAGCTGCAGCCGCATGTTCTCGAATTTCCAGAACTCGCCGTCATAATCGAACGGTTCCGGCGATTCCAGCAGCCGCACGATGATGTCGATGGATTCGGCCATCATGGGATACAGCCGGTCCTGGGGCAGGGCGAAAAGCTGCTTGTCCGTGACCAGATTGCTCGGCCCGACGCCCAGAATGGCGCGCCCGCCGGTCAGATGATCCAGAAACGCCATCCGTTCGGCCACATGGAACGGGTGATGAAACGGCAGATCGACCACCGACGTGCCGAGCCGGATGCGGTGTGCCTTGGCGGCGGCCATGGACAGCGCCAATTCGGCCGCCGGCATGGTTTCCCAGCCGCCCGAATGATGCTCGCCGATGAAAAATTCGTCATAGCCCAGTTCGTCCGCCAGATGGATGAAGGATATGTCGCGCTGGAACGCCAGATGCGGGCTTTCCGATGGGTGATGCACGGGCATCATGAAGAACGAGAATTTCATGCCGGGTCCTTTTGTTTTTAGACCGGTGCCGGTAGCGCGCCGTCATCCGTATGGTTAGGATAAGCGCCACCGCCTGTCGCGGGCAAGGACGCTGAATGAATGGGGCGTCGGTCCGGAAGCACGGCTCAAATATTATGGGTAGAGGATCAATCATGACCATGAGAACCAAACCGCCGTTCCGCGCCGCCCATGTGGGTAGCCTGTTGCGTCCCGCGTCGGTCCATGAGGCGCGCGGGAAATTCGTCAAGGGCGAGCTCGACGCCGCCGGGCTCAAGGAGGTGGAAGACGCCGAAATCGTCCGGGTGATCAAAAAGCAGGAGGATGTGGGCCTCAAGGCGGTCACGGACGGTGAGTTCCGGCGTTCATGGTGGCATCTGGATTTCCTGTGGGGGCTCGACGGGGTCGGCAAACATGTCATGGATGCGGGGATATCGTTTTCCGGCATGGCGACCCGCGCGGAAGGCATTCGCGTCGATGGCAAGATCGGATATTCGGGCCACCCCATGATCGACCATTTCAAATTCGTCCAGGCCAACACGGACCGGGTCGCCAAGATCACGATCCCCGCGCCGTCGGCGATCTATGGCCGGCCGACGCCCCAGCCCATCAACAGGGAAGTCTATCCGTCGCTCGACCAGATGTTCGAGGATCTGGGCCAGGCCTATCGCAAGGCGGTGCGGGCCTTCGCCGATGCCGGCTGCCGCTATCTGCAGCTTGATGAGGTGTTCATCGCCATGCTGTGTGATGAAAAATACCGCCAGCAGATGTCGGACCGGGGCGACGATCCGGTGAAGCTGACCCAGCTCTATGCGGATCTGATCAATACGGCCATGTCGGATATTCCCGACGACATGACCATCACCATGCATCTCTGCCGGGGCAATTACATTTCCACCTTCATGGGCGAGGGCGGCTACGAGGCGGTGCAGGACATCCTTTTCAACCAGGTCAACGTGCATGGCTATTTCATGGAATATGACGACGCAAGATCCGGCGGGTTCGAACCCCTGAGCCTGCTGCCCAAGGGCAAGTCGGTCGTGCTCGGGCTGGTGACCACCAAGAAAGGCGAACTGGAAAGCAAGGATGATTTGAAACGCCGCATCGACGAGGCGGCAAAATTCACCGATTTGGACCAGCTCTGCCTCTCCGGCCAGTGCGGCTTCGCCTCAACCGAGGAAGGCAACATGCTGACCGAAGACGAGCAATGGGCCAAGCTGGCCCGCATCGTGGAGGTGGCCGAAGACGTGTGGGGGTGAGGGCGTTAACCAAACAACTCTGAATGACTTCCAAGACGGGCCAGCCGTAATTCGTCTTCGGTTGTTTTATATATCAATAGCCAATCGGGACCGACATGGCATTCCCGATGGTCTTTCCAGCTTCCTGACAGGCCATGGTCCCGGTACTTTGCATCAAGGGCATGACCTTGTTGCAGGGACTCGATAACCGCGGCCAGATCGTCCAGGGACTGTCCTTGAGTGCTCGCCTTTTTAACGTCCCTTTTGAACTGATTGGTCGTTCTTAAGGCGAGCACTCTATGTGTCCAGTTCCTTCCTCATGTGGTCGAAGC